>JAEWMV010000147.1 GCA_023393045.1 Bacillota bacterium
CCATCCAGGAGACCTTCCAGGCGAGGAAGAAGGACCTCATCAAGGACCCCGACGGCAACGAGATGATCATGGTGCGCGGAGAGTGCTACCGCGTGATGCGCCTGCACGAGGTGTTCGGCGTTGAAACGGAAATCACGGATTTGACCCGCGGCATCATGCTCATGCTCGAGCAGGACGGCAAGAAGCTCTGCCTGTTCGCCGACGAGCTGCTGGGCCAGCACGACGTGGTTGTCAAGGCGCTGCCCAGCTATATGAAGAGCATCCACAAGGTGGAGGGTCTGGCGGGCTGCACGCTGTTGGGCGACGGCAGCATCAGCCTCATCCTCAACATCGGCGGGCTCATCAACCTCTGATTTCAAACGCGCGCATATACAACATTAAATCATGAAGGAGGCCCCCACAATGACACCGAACGATTTGCTGCACCTCAACGAGCAGGACGAAGATACGCTCAAGGGAAAATACCTCATTTTCACCCTCGGCAACGAGCTCTACGGGATAGAGATCCGCTATGTGACCGAGATCATCGGAGTCCAGCCCATCACCGTGGTTCCCGAGATGCCCGAATACGTGAAGGGCATCACCAACCTGCGCGGCAAGATCATCCCCGTCATGGACGCGCGCCTTCGCTTTAAGAAGGAAGTACGCGCCTACGACGACCGCACCTGCATCATCGTGATCGACACCAACGACCTGTCCATCGGCCTCATTGTGGACAGCGTGTCCGAGGTCATCGGCATGGACGAGGGGGATATTGCGCCGCCGCCGGACATCAACAAGGGAGGCCGCAAGTACATCAAGGGCATCGGCAAGGCCGGCGGAAGCGTCAAGCTGCTGCTCGACTGCCAGAAGCTCCTCTCCGACGACGAGGTGGAGACGCTCAGCTCCGCCGCCCAATAGCGCCGCGCGCCCTTCGTGCCATCCGAATATTATATAAGGTTCAAGGAGCGCCGCAGCGCCATCCTTGCCTTTTACGGCAGGTAAAATTATGGTCATCACCGAACAGGAATTCAGGCAGTTTGCCGATTACATAAAGGCCAACTACGGCATCCATTTCAAGAATGAGAAAAAGGCCCTCGTGGAGGGCAGGCTCGGCCACGTGCTTGCGAGCATGAACTTTTCGAGCATAACCGACTACATGAACTACGTCATGGCGGACAAATCCGGCAAAGCGCTTTCGGTGCTGCTGGACAAAATCACCACCAACCACACGTTTTTTATGCGGGAGCCCGCGCATTTCAGCTATTTTAAGGACGCGGTGCTGCCCTACCTGAGCAAGACCGTGACCAACCGCGACCTTCGCGTATGGAGCGCGGCGTGCTCCTCGGGCGAGGAGCCCTACACGCTGGCGATGATTATGGACGAGTACTTCGGCCCCAACAAGGCAAGCTGGGATACGAAGATACTCGCCACGGACATCTCCCCCGGCGTACTCGCTTCCGCCCGCGCAGGCATCTATGGCAAGGACAGGATGAATGACATACCGGAAAGCTGGAAGCGCCTCTATTTCAAGGAGTATGACGAAGGGCGCTACATCCTCTCCGAGCGCATCCGCAGCGAGGTCATTTTCAGCAGCCTCAACCTGATGGACGCGGCGTATCCTTTCAAAAGGAAGATGCACGTGATCTTCTGCCGCAACGTGATGATCTACTTTGACAACGACACCAAGGATAGGCTCGCCGAGCGTCTCTATGACGTGACCGAGCCCGGGGGCTTTCTGTTCATCGGACATTCCGAGGGCCTGAACCGCGATAAAACGCGCTACAGGTACATCATGCCCGCTGTTTACAGGAAGGAGTAGAGAAAATATGGGTGCACAGAAGAAGATCCGCGTGCTGGTCGTGGACGACAGCGTGGTGTCCCGCGAGATGATCGTGCGGGGGATTTCCGTAGACCCGCAGATCGAGGTGGTCGCCGTCGCGGCCGACGCGTTCGAGGCGCGGGACAAAATCGTCGAGGTCAATCCCGACGTGATCACCTGCGACATAGAAATGCCCAGGATGAGCGGCATAGAGTTCGTGCGGCGGCTGCTGCCGCAATATTTCGTGCCCATCATCATGGTGAGCGCCATAAGCAACGCCGTGTTCGAAGCCATGGAAGCGGGCGCGGTCGACTTCGTGGCGAAACCGGGCGCCGGCTCGCCGCAGGCGGTTGAAACCTTTATCCGCGACCTTTCGCTCAAAATTAAGACGGCGGCCATGGCCAAGGCCGTCATGCGGCGGCAATCGGGCGCCGCGGGGAACGTCACCGGCAATCTCGCGCAGGAAGCCGGCTCCCTCATCGCCATAGGCGCCTCCACCGGGGGAACCGAGGCCATTTACAACATACTGCGCTGCCTGCCCCCCGCCATGCCGGGCATCGTCATCGTGCAGCACATACCGCCCGTGTTTTCCAAAATGTTCGCGGAGCGGCTGGACAACCAGACCGCCCTGCGCGTCAAGGAAGCCGAAACGGGTGATTACGCGGACGCGGGCCATGTACTTATCGCGCCGGGGGACCGCCACATGCGCGTGAAGAAGGTCGGCGGCCGCTATCAGGTAGAATGCTTCCAGGGCGAAAAGGTCAACGGGCACTGCCCCTCCGTGGACGTGCTCTTTGAATCCGCAGCGAAGGAAGCGGGCAAAAAAGCCATCGGCATCCTCCTCACGGGCATGGGCTACGACGGCGCGAAGGGGCTCCTCTCCATGCGGCGCATGGGCTGCCGCACCATCGGGCAGGACGAAGCGACCTCCGTCGTCTACGGCATGCCGAAAGTGGCCTATGACATCGGTGCTGTCGAAATGCAGGCGGCTTTGGAGAACATCCCCCAGATGCTCTCCGAGCTCCTAGGTTAGGCGGGCGCGATGGAATTGGTAGTCGGAATGGGCGAATACCTCGTTTCCAATCAGGAAGAGGATGTCTTACGCACCTTCTCCCTCGCCTCCTGCGTGGCGGTGACGGTTTACAGCCCCATCAGGAGAGCGGCGGGCATGGTCCATGTGGTGCTCCCCTTTCCCTTTGACAAAAAGGATAAGGACCAGCGGCCGAGCTATTTTGCCGAAACGGGCGTGCCGCTTCTCATCAACACACTGTGCGCGAAGTACGCCTGCAGCAAAGAAGAGCTGCAAATACGCATATACGGCGGCGCGGATTCCATGCTGGAGCAGGACATATTCAGCATCGGCAAAAAGAACATCGAAGCCGTCCGGGACGCCCTTTCCGGCATGGGGCTGCCCATACACGCGGCCGATTTGCGGGGGCGCGACAGCCGCACCATCGCCATGGAGGTCAAAACCGGCGTGATCCATGTGTTCCGCCAGCCGATTATGAAATAAGGAGGTGATCTTGTTGCAAAAGGATGCGCCCGAAAGCAATCCGGCGCGGCTCATGCGCGACGCGCTCGCAAGCATTGGAGACGGCGTGATGCTCACGGATGCGCGCGGCGCGGTTGTATACGTCAACGCGCCCGGGGAAAAGCTGACTGGTTGGAGCCGGGAGGACGCTGCGGGCAGGCGCTTTTGCGACATTTTCCCTCTGGTGGATTTTTTCACGCTCGAGGCGCTCCCCGACCCGGTTTCGGCCGCGCTGGGGCGCGGGGAACCGGTGGGGCTTGTCAACCACTCCGCGCTCGTCACAAGGGACGGCAGAATGCTCTTCATCTCGGCGAACTGCTCCCCCATACGCGACGCAAAAGGCAATATCGCGGGCGCTGTGGCGGTGTTCCGCGACATAGACCGCATCAAGAACATCGAGGAAGAGGTCAAGCGGGAAAAGGAGAACCTCAAAAACGTGTTGGAGGCCCTGCCCATCGGCATCGCGCTGGTGGACGGCGACGCCGTCGTAAAATGGGTGAACAGGCACCTGCCCGACATGTTTGGAATCAGCGAAGAAAACATTTTGGGCAAACCCTTCGGCGAGGGCGCCCATTGCGTCCACAGCTATGAAAAGGGCTGCGGCAAGGGCGAGGATTGCCAATTGTGCGAAATACGCGAGAAGGTCTCCTTCGTCATGCGCGAGCGCCTCAGTTGCAAGGACGTGGTGCTCCGGCGCGCCTTTATCGGCATCGCGGACGAAAGCGGACGCTGGCTGAAAATCAACTTCATTCCGCTCGACGCCTACGACGGCAGGCAGGTCATACTCGCTATCGAGGACATCACGGAGCAGAAGGATTACGAGACGGCGCTCCAGCAAAGCCGCGACGCGGCCGAGTCCGCCAACAGGGTGAAAAGCGAGTTTCTGGCCAACATGAGCCACGAAATACGCACGCCCTTAAACGGCCTCATCGGCATGATGGATTTGCTCATGCTCACCGATACGAACGAAGAGCAGGCGGAATACATACGCATGGCAAAGCTTTCCGCCGACACTTTGTTCAGGGTAATCAACGACGTGCTGGATTACTCGCGCATCGAGGCGGGCAAGATGACCATCGCGAACGCGCCCTTCGACATCCGCGCGCTCATGGACGAAATCATGGATATCCACAGGGTGCTCGCGGAGAAGAAGGGGCTTGCGCTGCTGTGCGAAATTTCCGGGGAGGTTCCCCGCGTCATACTGGGCGACCCGGACAGATTGCGCCAGGTGCTCAACAACCTCATCGGCAACGCAATCAAGTTCACGCCCAAGGGGCAAATCGAGGTCTCGCTTCGAAAGGTCGGCGGCATGCAGCGGCGCGTTTTGCTCGAATTCGCCGTGTCCGACTCCGGCGTGGGCATATCGGGCGAAAAAATGGACCGGCTTTTCAAGCGCTTCAGCCAGGTGGACAGCTCCGTCACGCGGCGCTACAGCGGCACGGGGCTGGGACTTGCCATCTGCAAACAGCTTGTGGAGCTCATGGGCGGCACGATCAGCGCCGCAAGCGAGCCCGGCCGCGGCAGCACGTTTTGCTTCACAATAGATTTCTCCCTGGACGGGGATTTTTCCTTACGGGCACAAAGGTCGCTCTCCCCCGTGCTTATGAACGGCGCGGAGCTCACGGAGTTCATCTCCGGGGAGGCGGCCGCAGCCGGGGAGAGAATCGTCATCGTGGACAGCCAAGCCGACGGAGAGCGGATTAGCCGCATACGCCTCGGCGAAAACGGAGAAATCCTCTTTGAGAGCGCGGCGGAAGCGCTCGACGAGGCGGATTTGCCGCGGCAGAGAGCCAACCTCAGGGAAACGCTCGAAGAGTTGCAGGGCATCCTGCTCAAGAACGAGACCCCCCTGATCGAGGAGACGGCGCACAGGCTCAAAAACATCGCCCATCGGATCGGCGCGGGAGAACTGGCCGAGCTGGCGTTCAAAATAGAGCTTGCCGCAAGGAAGCAAAGGTGGAGCGCGGCCAAGGAACAGTGCCTGAAAATGATTGAAGCATACAACATTCGCTATAAGGAGGCGTAAAATGAAAATCTTAATTGCGGAAGACGATCTGGTCAGCAGAAATTTTCTAAGCAAATTCCTGGAAAAATACGGGGATTGCGATTTGGTGGTTGACGGTCTTGAGACGCTTGACGCCTTCCTTATGGCGCTCAAGGAGAACGATCCCTATCAGCTCATCTGTCTGGACATCATGATGCCCAAGGTGGACGGGGTGAAAACGCTCAAGGCCATAAGGGATCTGGAAAAGCAATACAACGTCGCGCCCGAAAACCGGGTAAAAATCATCATGACGACCGCGCTCGCGGAGGCGCAGATCGTGCGCACGGCCTTCGATTACGGATGCGAGGCCTACGCCGCCAAACCCATAGACACCAGAAAGCTCATCGAGGTTATGGAAAAGCTCGGGCTTATCGGGGAAGACAGGAAAACGCAGGCGGCGGAACCGCCCGCCGACATAAATCCAAAATTTACCACAAAACAGAGTATGCATGAAAATGATTCAACATCTACAATGTTGACTGAGGCGGAAGATACCCGGGACGGATACTTTAAAAGCGTGCGCGCGCTCCCCGGCTATCAGCTGGAAGTGTCCATGGAAACCGGGACGACCATTCACTTCGATTTCAGCTCAAGGCTCAACACCGCGCGCTTCGGCATGCTCAGGGACGAGGAACTCTTCAGGAGCGTGCGCACGGACGGAAACTACCTGATCTTTGAAAAGGCCGGCAAGATGCCGGTGAAAATCACCGCTTCCGATTTTATGGATCTTGTCCTCATCGACCGGAGGAAATAAAAAACCGCGGGGCGTACGTCAGTTTTGCCGCCCGCCGCCCGGCGGCGGCATTTTAGGAGGATAGAACCAAAACCGGACCGAACGGTCCGGATGAAGAAGGATGATGAAGGAGGAAAAAACATCATGAAGAACCTGTCCATCAGTGGAAAGCTGCTTATGGGTTTCGGGTTGGTGCTGGCCCTTTTGGTCCTCGCCATCGCGCTTTCCCTCGTGAGCATGAACAACATAGGGGAGCAGGTCGACCTGTACAGCCAGTACACGGTACCCAACAACAACAGCCTCTGGCTGATGCGAAGCGAGCTGGTCTCGGCGGAGCGCTATATACTCGCTTCTTTCCACGCCTATGATCTCGCCGAGATGCGCGCCGCGCTCAGCGCGGCCGAACAGGACGGGCAGGAGGTGCTCGCGGCGCTCGAAGCCTATGAGGGCAACCAGCCCGACGATTCGCGTGAAGCGCAGATTGC
>JAEWMV010000149.1 GCA_023393045.1 Bacillota bacterium
CCGTGGAGGAAGGGCTTGCCGGGGAGCGGAGGAGCGTTTCCAGCCTCACGGGCGGGGACGCGGCGAAGCTTGAGTTCCGCGCGGAAAACGAAAAAACGCTCTCGGGCGCGCGCATGGCAAAAGCTGTGGCGGCCAGCATGGCCGTGGCGGAGGTGAACGCCTGCATGGGGCGCATCGTCGCGGCGCCCACCGCAGGCGCAAGCGGCATACTGCCCGGCGCGCTTGTGACGCTTGCAAAAGACTTTGGCTGGGACGACGCGGCGCAGGCGCGGGGCCTTTTCAACGCGGGTGCGCTGGGCCTTCTCATCGCGCACAACTTCACCATCTCCGGCGCGGCGGGCGGCTGCCAGGCGGAAACGGGCACCGCCGCCGCCATGACGGCCTCGGCGCTGGTGGAGCTTTGCGGCGGCACGCCCGAAGCGTGTCTGCACGCCGCGGCGAGCGCCTTAAAAAACGTGATGGGCCTTGTGTGCGACCCCGTGGCGGGGCTTGTAGAATGCCCCTGTATCAAAAGGAACGCGCTTGGGGCCGCCAACGCGCTCATCTGCGCGGACATGGCGCTTGCGGGCATAGAGAGCCTCATCCCCTTCGACGAGGTCGTCGCGGCGATGAAGAGCGTGGGCAGGCTCATGAGCCCGGATCTTCGCGAGACCGCCAAGGGCGGCCTCGCCGTCACGCCCACGGCGCGCGCTATTAAAAAACAGCTGGGGCTGGAGGAATGATATGAAAAAGCTTGCGTTCGCGCTCGCCTTTATCGCGTCGTTCCTGCTGATTTTTGCGATACTTTTCACCTCGCTGCAGCTTTGCATGAACGACGAAGGGTATTTCCGCGACACCTACGAAAAGATGGAGATTGAAAAATTCGTCGACATCCCGACGGATGACGTCACGCGCGCGCTCATGCAGCTCATCGACTACATGGAGGGCCGCGTGGATTCCATTCAGCTCACCGTCACCGAAAACGGGCGGGAGGTTGAGATGTACAACGAGCGCGAGACGCTGCACATGCTCGACGTGCGCGAACTCTATCAGACGTGGCGCGGCGCGCGCGACTTTGCCATGCCTGCCGTGGCGCTGCTGCTCATCGCCGCGTGCGCGTTGCTCGCCAGGGGGGAAAGGCTGAACCTGCTCGCCCGCGCGTTTCTCATTGCGGCGGCGTCCTTTATGGGGCTGCTGGCCGTTTTCGCCATATTCGCCGCAATCGACTTCAACACGTTCTGGACGGCGTTCCACCTGTTGTTCTTCGACAACGATTTGTGGCTGCTCTCCTATGAGACGGACAGGATGATACGCATCTGCCCGCTTGAGTTGTTCTCCGGCATCATCGGCCGTTTCGCGCTGCTCTTCCTGCTCTCCTTCGGCGCGCTTTTGGGCGCGGCGATAGGCGCGCTAAGTTATCATAGGCGAAAGGCATAGGCGTTTCCCGTAAGGACGGGATGGAATTTGCCAAAATGATTCGGCTTAATATTTAAAATATTTTATTCAGGCGGTAGGTCAATGGCAACAATCAAAGAAATTGCGCTGGCGTGCGGCGTATCCGCGGCCACGGTGAGCAAGGCCCTCAACAACGCTTCGGACGTGGGCGTCGACACCGCGCGGCGCGTGCGGGATGCGGCGCGCAGCATGGGCTATTATCCAAACGCCGCGGCGCGCGCGCTCAAAACCAACCGCTCGCACAACATCGGCTTGCTCTTTGCGGACGCCACCAACAGCGGCCTCGCGCACGAGTTCTTTTCGCTCGTATTGAACAGCCTCAAGGAGGAAAGCGAGAAGCAGGGCTACGACGTCACCTTCATCAGCCGGGACATCGGCCACACGGGCATGAGCTACCTCGAGCACTGCCGTTACAGGCATTGCGACGGCGTCGTCATCGCCGCCGTCACCGACTATGCCGACCCGCAGGTCACCGCGCTTGCGCAGAGCGACATACCGCTTGTCGCCATCGACCATGTGTTTGACAACAGGAGTTCCGTGCTCTCCGACAACGTGCAGGGCGTGCGGGAGCTTGTACGCTACGTATACTCTATGGGGCACAGGAAAATCGCCTTCATCCACGGCGATAGAACCGCCGTCACCAAAATGCGGCTCGCAAGCTTCTACCGCACATGCGAGGAACTCGGATTGGAAATACCCGACGAATATGTGATTGCGGGTGCGTTCCACGAACCCTCGGCAAGCGCCAAAGCCACGCGGACGCTCCTCTCCCTCCACGACCGGCCCACCTGTATATTCTTCCCGGACGACTACTCTTTCTTAGGCGGCATGAACGAGATTGAGAGCGCCGGGCTTCAAATCCCCGACGACATCAGCGTCTGCGGCTTTGACGGCATCCACCTCTCGCAGGTGCTGCGCCCGCGGCTCACCACCGTGCGCCAGAAGACGGACACGCTCGGCGTCGAGGCGGCGCGGATGCTTGTGGAAGCCATTGAAAACGGCAAAACCTTCCTGCCCCGCCGCTTGGTGGTGCCCTGCGAACTGATCGCGGGGGAATCCGTCAGGCAAATTTAAAAACGAAAGCGCATGAGCTGCCATGAACTATGATGAAGCCTCGCGCCTTGGCGCAACCGAATACCGCTCAAAGCAATTCCCCGTCACGCTCGCGATAGAAAGCTCCTGCGACGAGACGGCGGCGGCGCTTATCCGCGGCGCGCGGGAAGTATTGTCCATGAGCATCTATACGCAGATTCCCTTGCACAGGAAATACGGCGGCGTGGTGCCCGAACTCGCCTCGCGGAGCCATGTGGAGAAGGTGGGCGCGGTCGTGTCGGACGCGCTCGAGCAGGCAAATCTGTCGCTTGCCGATGTGGACGCCATCGCCGTCACCAACGGCCCGGGCCTCGTGGGCGCGCTGCTGGTGGGCTTAAGCTACGCCAAGGGCCTCGCCTACGCGATGCAAAAGCCGCTCGTGGGCGTGGACCACATCGCGGGGCACATCGCGGCCAACTACCTCACCTTCCCCGACCTCGCGCCGCCCTTTGCCTGTCTCGTCGCCTCCGGCGGGCACAGCCACATCGTGCTGGTGGAGGGCTACTGCCGCTTTTCCCTTCTGGGCAAAACGCGCGACGACGCCGCGGGCGAGGCGTTTGACAAGGTGGCGCGCGCGCTGGGGCTGCCCTATCCCGGCGGGCCCGCACTCGAAGCGCTCGCCCGCGAGGGCGATTCCGCGGCCTTCCGTTTTAAGGCGGGGCTCAACGACGCGCAGACCTTCGATTTCAGCTTTTCCGGCATCAAGACCGCCGTGGTGAACCTGCTGCACACGGCTTCCCAAAAGGGGGAGGAGATCAGCCGCGCGGACGTGGCGGCCTCCTTCCAGAAGGCGGTCATAGACGCGCTTTCCGAGCGCAGCGTCAACGCGGCCAAAGCCGCCGGGGTCAAAACGCTCGCGCTCGCGGGCGGCGTTTCCGCAAACCTCGCGCTGCGCGAGACCATGCGGCAGAGGGCGCAAGCCGCAAACCTGCGCTTCTGCGTGCCCGAAATGCGCTTTTGTACGGACAACGCCGCCATGATCGCCTGCGCGGGTCATTACGCCCTCATGTCGGGCGCACCCGACGCGCTTTCCCTCAATGCATACCCCTCGCGCGAGCTTGCATAATCCAAAAGAATTTGCATAAAGCAACCTTGACGGCGCATAGTTTTGCGCCGTTATGCATGTTTTGCGCTGCGGTGGATAATGTGGAAAAACGCCGGAAAAGCCCCCGTGCGCGCCCCTAAAAATGTGGATAACCATGTGGATAACGTGGGAAAGTCCTGTTTTTGAGACACGAATATTTGTGCGGCAAACGGCTTGTCATACATTAAAAAGTATCCAAAAGCACCTGAATTTAGGCGTTTTCGGATACATAAGCACCGTTGCGGCGCAATATCCTCATTAATGAGGTGATGCTATGAGCCGCAACGCTCCCGATGCGTTGGTCAAGAAGCTGCTCGGCGTGCTACCCGCCCTCGCGGTGATACTGGGGGTGGGGATGCTCGCCTCCTCCCTGATGCGCGGGGATGCCCTGCTTCCCGCCTCCGGTGCGGCGACCCCGGGCGAGGACCCACCCAAGCTCATCGTCGTGGTGGATGCGGGCCACGGCGGCATAGACGGCGGCGCAGTGGGCAACAGCACCGGCGTCGTGGAAAAGGAGCTCAATCTGCTCTACGCCTACGCGCTCAAGGATGAGCTGGAGGCGCGGGGCATGACGGTCGTGCTCACGCGCACGGGGGACGACGCGCTCGCCTCCGGCAAAAAGGCGGACATGGCCAAGCGGCGGGAGGTCATGAACGGCTGCGAGGCGGACATACTCGTGAGCATCCACATGAACAAGTTCCGCGACAGGGCGGCCAATGGCCCCATGGCCTTTTACATGAAGGGCTCCGAGGAGGGCAAGCAGTTGGCGACCTGCGTCATCAAGGCCGTGTGCGAGGCGCTTGAGCGCTCCGTACGGCTCGCCAACCCCGCCGATTACTATATGATACGCGAGAGCGAAATGCCCGCGGTGCTCGTCGAGTGCGGCTTTTTATCAAACGCCACCGACGAGAGCCTGCTGCAGAACGAGGCGCACATGAACAAGCTCGTTTCCGGCATCGCCGACGGGGTGGAGGCGTACTTCGGCATCCCCGCGGATAGGGATGGGGCGTAGGCACAGGGGCTGACGGAGATATTGCAGAAAAGAGCACGGGCCTTATTTTCGGAATACAAACAAGCATTCGTGCGCCAACAGCAGAAAATTGTATTTTGATGCTGTTGGTTTTCTAATATCCCGTGGCTTTGCAGTTATGCTGTTACTAAATGATGATTTCTTTAAGCGTGAATTCGGTGGTTTGCCCAGTGCTATGACCCGAAAAACTCCAAACGGTTACAAAGCACGGATGTCTGTTGCTACATAGTCGCCGCTATCAAGTACAATCTCTTCAGACTTATACCGTTCTTTCACGTTACTGATGGCAGTTTCTAAGTCGTCGGCTTCCACTTGGATGGTTCGCTGCAGTATTTCCGTGACTTCAATATTGAATATTCCCATGTGCCATACCTCTTGCTTTCAAAGTTTACGGTATATGCCCGGGGCAACAAACTCAATCAAACCTTTATTGCGCAGCACCTGGAGCTGCTGGCGGATTTTAGGTTGAATAAAGTTGTTGTTCGGATGTTTCTGCGCCAATTCGCTCTCAAAGGAATACATGTCGGACAAGTTAAAATGTTCGCCTAATTTTTCAACGCACAACAGAACGTCCATGAGCCACCCCCTCGCCTCTATGTCTCCTGTTTTTAGCGCTTGTGCCCTTTGGTATTCCTGCACGACAGCTTGCGCGCTTTCGGCAACGCCGTCTTTGATGATTTGAATCTTCCCAACGCTCGGAACGCTTTCTAGTTTGATGTTACACCCGACCCACCCCGCGCGCCGGGCGGTTTCTTTGAGGGGCGGGCGCTTTTCGATAATCGCGGGGGTAAAGAAAAAACGCGGAATAAGCACCATGCTCAAAACATTGGTTGCATTGTGCTGCATATAGAATAAGTTCGGATTGTTCTGTGAAGTGATTCGCTCCAACATCGTGCTGTATGCGCCATCAAGAATCGTTGTTGCTGTGATGTCAAGCGGTTTTCTTGTTTCTTTGCTTTTTAGCTCAAAGTCAGAAGTACATTGCGGGCAATAAAAATCGGCAACCGGCCTGTTCGCGCCATACCGGGAAATGGACGCGCTCCCACACACAGGGCAAAAAAGATTTTGCACAGCCCATTGTTCGGTAACGATACGTGCAATCTGGCTCTTGCTTTTGTAACCTGAACCCACTGAATGGTCGAGCAACAGATACATAAAGCATCCTTTCCGCTTGTTCTTTGTTCCCGAACCCGTCCTGCACGTTTACAAATGTTATTGTAGCATAAATGCGAACGGTGCGCGAGGGGCGATCTCGCGATAATGCGCCGTTTCAAGTATCTTTCGGCAAAATTCGGTAAATAATTGAAAACATGTCATGAACTGTGGGGCACGCGCGTTGACGCGGCCTCTTTGCGGCGCTATGATAGCCATATCGAATGAAGATATAAATACGGCGCATTCCAACACAGCGACAGGAAGGGAATCATGAGGGGAAAACGCTTCGCGGCAGCACTTACCGCGCTGCTGCTCATAGGTTGCTTTGCATTGCCCGCGCGCGCCGCCTCGTACCACGACACGGTGCGGGTGCTTCTTTCCATCGGGAAAACGCGCTCTCTCTCCTTCACGCCCGTGGGCGAATTCAAGCTGCAGGAAGACCCGCAGCTCAAGCTCGGCAACGACGCGCTCACCGTCACGGCGGTGGGCAGCCGCGTGAGCATTACGGCGGGCGGCAAGACCGTCACCGCCGCGTCGCTCACCCTCAAAAGCGGCGATTACGGCGGCACGAGCGCGTACATACGCCTCGTCAATGACGAGCACGGCACCTGCACCTATCTTGGGGACATGACCTTCGACGTGAAAAACGGCGTCCTTCGCGCCATCAACCGGCTCCCCATCGACCAATACCTCTATGGCGTAGTGCCGCACGAAATGAGCAATTCCTTCCCCACGGACGCGCTCATGGCACAGGCCGTGTGCGCGAGGAGCTACGCCATGGCAAAATGCTCCCGTTACTCCACGCGGGCTTATGACCTTGGGGACACCTCGAGCGACCAGGTGTACAGCGGCTACGCCTCGCGCAACAGGCGCGCCATCGCCGCGGTGAACGCCACGGCGGGACAGGTGCTTACCTACGAGGGGGACATCATCGAGGCGTTCTATTCCTCCTCCAACGGCGGGCAGACGGAGCGCACATCCAATGTGTGGAGCGAGGATTATCCTTATTACATCAATGCGGACGACCCCTACGACCTCATGAACCCATCGAGCATGGAATACACGGCGTTCATTCCGGCGACTTATACGGAGGAAACCATCGCCGCCATGGACAGGGACGTGTATTCCGCCCTGCTTCGCGGCGCCAACGAGGCCACCGGCGGCGAGGCGACGCTGCTCACGACCGTGGCCGTTTTACCGGGCGCGCCCAATTACGACGCGCCAAGCCGCAGCTTCACGCTTGCGGACGTAACGCTCACCGTGCGCCGGCAGGACGGCAACACGGGGCAGGTCATCGTGACCCTCACGCTTAAAGAACTGCTTTTCGGCGAGGCGAAGAATACGCTGGGCGCGTTCGGCGCGCGCACGTATACGCTGCGCCTGCACGGCGCGGAGCCCGTCAAGGCGCGCATCGGCAGCGAGGAATACGCGGGATGGAACCTCACCATGCGCCGCTGGGGGCACGGCGTGGGCCTGAGCCAGCGCGGCGCGCAGGAGCGCGCGCGGCAGGGGCAGAGCTATTCCGAAATACTCGCCTTCTATTACGCGGGCACAAGCATCGTCACGGCGGGCGCGTGGGAGAGCGCCCCGCGCATCACGAGCACAACCTACAAGGTGCGCGAGGCGGGCGTTTCCGGCATCAAGCCCGGCACCAAGCCCGCCGAGCTACTCGACAAGCTCAAATGCGAGGGCACTCTTTCGGTCGTCACCTCGCAGGGCGAAACGAAGATTGAAAGCCTCGTCACCACGGGCAACTTCGTGCGCACAGTCTATGAGGACGGCGGCTTCATGTTCGATCTGCCCGTGATCATCTACGGCGATCTCGACGGCGAGGGCGGCATCACCAAGGAGGACGCGGACGCGCTTGCCGCCCACCTGATGCGCGCGCGCACGTTCACAGGCGCGTTTCTCGAGGCGGCGGACGTCAACCACGACGGCGAGGTGGACGAAATGGATTTGCTCGCGCTCATAAAAAGCCTGCAGGGCGATTATAAGATTGCGCAGGAGGGTTGAAGGAGATTATGGATCGCACGTTCAGTAAGTATATGAAAAAAGCGGGCGCGCTCATGCTCGCGCTCTCCCTGCTCGTGTTCTGCGCCACAGTGCTTGCCGACATGGAGGCCGGCGCGGACAAAACGAGCGTGCAGGAGGGGGACGAGATCACAATTACCCTCACCGTCACGGGAAAAGACCTCTCCGTCGCCAAGGGCGAGTTCACCTATGACCCTGCGCTGCTCTCCTTCAAGGAGGGGGACGGCGCTTCGGACGGCTTCTTCGCGCTGTATTCCGCCGAAAAGGACGGCTCCGCCACACTTCGCGCGCGCATCGTGTTCACCGCGCTCGCCGCGGGCGAGGCAAAGGTGGATTTCAACCTCACAAGCCTCGTCAACTACAAGGGCAGCGCGCTCGACATAGAGAGCGCGAGCGTGACCGTGAGCATTGCGGCAGCGCCCGTGGAGCCTACGCCTACGCCGAAGGATTACAGCAGCAGCGCGCTTTCCGTCAAGGCCGAAAACGTGCAGGGCGCCGCGGGTGATATGTACGTTTGGCGCAGCATCGAAAATGTCACCATCCCCTCGCGCTACACCGAGGCGGACGTGACGTATAAGGGCGAAACCGTCAAGGGCGCCACTGTAAGCAATTCCGATGCGCCCACGCTTTTGTATCTGTCCGACGCGACGGGCGGCAACGCGGGGTATTATATCTATGACGCGGCCCAGGACACGCTTTATCCCTATCAAACCGTGTCCACGGTGAGCAAGTCCTACATCCTCCTCATACCCGATGGCAGCCTCAGCGTGCCCGCGGGTTTTGCGGAAACGACGCTCACCATCGACGACGAAGCGGTGCAGGCGTGGAAGAGCGCGGATGCACAAGGGGACATTTATCTGCTCTACGCGCGCAACCCCGACGGCGAGGTCGGCTTCTATCTCTATAATCCGGAGGACGAATCTCTCCAGCGCTTTGCGGTTTTGCCCGCGCGCCCCGTGGTGACGCCCGTACCTGCCACCACCCCCGCGCCCGTCACCGATCCCGTCCCGCAGGAAACCGTGCCCGCCCCTGCGCAGCAGCCCGAGGGGCAAATCGCGCTTAACCCAGCGCTGTTCTGGGCGCTCGCCGGTGGGGCGGCGCTCTTCCTCCTCCTCTTTGGCGGGACGCTCGCCTACCATCTTGCGGACAAGGCGCGCCGCAAAAAGCGCGCGGCACAGCGGCGCAAGCAAATGGTGGAATCCATGAAGGCGGCGGGACAGGCTTCTTCGGAGCAAGTGACAATTGATAATTGAGGATTGGCAATCAATTTATTTCAGAAACGGCCTCCGCTTTAACAGGGGGCCGTTTTTGTAGAGATTATATGCATCGTTGGGATGCAAGCCCGTAGGGGCGGATTCAATATCCGCCCGTGACCACCGCCATAATGAATCCAACATATTTTATATGCAGGACGCGCCCGGTAGCCGCGCGCCGATAGCCCTCGGGCGGGAGACGCCCTCAGGCACTAGGCTGCGGCCGTCGCAGATCGGCCCCTACGCATTCCTAAACCATCATCATAAAAATTGCGGGTGGCTGATAGCCGCCCCGACAAACCGAAACACGCAAAATCCCCGCCACAGCGGCAGTTATTCACTATTCACTATTACTTATTAGTTGCAATTGACATTGTCAATTGCTCCTATTGCCTCTTCGTTACCCGGATGCTGATGTCCACGCCGTCCGCGCGGTCCTCCTGGTCGACCTCCACCACCATGCCGGATTCGCGAAGCGCATTGACTGCATCGTTGATGGTGTTCATAAAAATCCTGTAGTCGCGCACGAGGCGGATGATCATGGGGCGGGGCTTCGCGCCGTCCGCCTTCTGGTCGTACAGGCGGTTGAGCGTCTTTTCCACCATCTGCTCGGTTTCCTTGACGGAAAGGCCCTTCTTGATGATCTTGTCCACCGCCTCGAGGCGGTCCGTGTCCTCGGTGAGGCGCAAAAGCGCCCGCGCGTGCCGTTCGGTAAGATGCGCGTCCACCATGGCGCTCTTCACTTCGTCGGAAAGCTTCAAAAGGCGCAGCTTGTTCGCGATGGAAGATTGGCTTTTGCCGAGCCGCTCCGCAAGCTGCTCCTGCGTGAGGTTGTAGGTTTCAAGCAAAGATGCGTAGCACTGCGCTTCCTCGAGGAAGTGCAAATCCTCGCGCTGCAGGTTTTCGATGAGCGCCATCACGGCGGAGGTCTCGTCCAGCACCTCCTGCTGGATGATGCAGCTCACCTTCTGCATGCCGAGGCTCGTCACCGCGCGAAGGCGGCGTTCCCCCGCGACGAGCTCGTACCCGTCCCCGACCTTGCGCACCAAGAGCGGCTGCAGGAGTCCTACCTGTTTGATGGACTGCGCAAGCTCCGCAATGCTTTCCTCATCAAAGGTTGTCCGGGGCTGATAGGGGTTGGGTTTGATTTTGGCCACCGGCAGCTCCATGAGCTGCTTGGCCGCCTCGGGGGCCTTATTTTCCTTTAAAAAGTCGAATACGGGCATATGCGCGTCCTCCCTGTTTTGCGTGTTCTTTCCTGCCTGCCTGTTTCCTGCCTCGCGGCGCGATTCGCGTTTTTTCGCTAAAAGTAGTGCTTTTATTCTTTGCGCCTT
>JAEWMV010000178.1 GCA_023393045.1 Bacillota bacterium
CATCCCGACATCGAGCGGCTCATGCAGTCCCGCGAGAAATTCCAGGCGTCGGCCGGCAGCGGCGAGGCGATCCATATCACTGCGGATGACGACGGCAACACCTATACCGCCGCGACGATTGCGCCCATCATTTCGGGCGGGGACGCGATAGGCGCGGTGATGCTCCTCTCGCGCGACGAGAGCGCCGTCATGGGGCGTGCGGAGCAGAAAACCTGCGAGACCGCGGCGAGCTTCATGGGCAAGCAGATGGAAAATTAAGCAACCCTATCTTATGAACATTCGGGGCGCGTCCCACGGGGCGCGCCCTTTTGTGCAACCCAAACGGGCGTTTGGCCGTTCTATTAACAGTTCAAGGAGGTGGAAATTGATGAAGAAAATACTTGCGCTCATGCTCTCGGCGCTCATGCTTTTGGCTTTGACCGCCTGCGGCAGCGAGCGGATCGACGAAGACCCTTCGAATACCGACAAGCCGCAGCCCACCGAACAGGGCGCGCAAGGCTCCGGCGAGGTCGTCCGGCTCGGCACGGTGACGCTGCCCGAGTCTATCGCCTTTGACGATTACGACGCGCTTTTTGCCGTACGCGAGGCCAATCCTGTAGGCGAGGATTTCCTTGCCGCCGTCAACCGCTTCGCCTATGAAAGCGCCGCCAAAGTACTTAATAACGGAGGGGAAAACGGCTGCTATTCGCCGCTTAGCCTCTATTACGCGCTTGCCATCGCGGCCACGGGCGCTTCCGGCGAAACGCAGCAGGAAATGCTCGGCGCGCTCGGCGTTGTGGACGCTGCCGCGCTCTCCCGGCAGGCGGGCAACCTCTTCCGGTTTCTCTATGCCGAAAACGACGTCAAAAAGCTGAACCTCGCCAACTCGCTCTGGATCGACGATGAGTTCAACCCCAAGGACACGTTCGTTCAAAACGCGGTGGAGAACTTCTACGCCGAAACCTACCGCGCCGACCTTGCGACGCAGGAGGCGATGGATGCCATGGCCGAGTGGGTCAACGCGCACACCAACGGCAAGCTGAGCCCTTCCTTCGAGCCGGACGAAGACCAGCTCATGACCATCATCAACACGATTTACTACATCAACCAGTGGCAGAACCAGTTCGACGCGCAAAAGACCGCGAAAGACACCTTCACCCTTGAGAACGGCGAAACCGTAGAATGCGATTTTATGAACCGCACCGGTTCGCAGGGATATTATAAGGGAGGGAACTTCGCGATCTCCTCGCTTTCCCTCGCGGACGGCGACCGCATGGTGTTCGTGCTGCCGGACGAGGGGACGAACGTTTCCGACTTGCTCGCGGACGGGGACACGCTGGCGGCCATACTGACCTCTCAGGAGGAGGCCGTGGGCGAAGTGACGTTCAAGCTGCCCAAGTTCGACCAGGCCTCGGAGATGGACCTCATCGAAACCCTCAGGACGATGGGCATCGCGGACGCGTTTGAAGATTATGCGGACTTTTCGGGCATCGCCGACGAGGACATGTTCATTAGCGCCGTCAAGCAGCAGTGCCGCGTGGCTGTGGATGAAAACGGCGTCGAGGCCACGGCGTACACCGCGGTGGTCATGACCGCCACGGGCCTTCCCATGGGCACGGCCGAAATGATACTCGACAGGCCCTTCCTCTATGCCATCGTGTCAAGCAACGGCACGGTGATGTTCCTTGGCGCGTGCATGAATCCGGTTGCGTAAGAGAAAACCACCAAAGCAAAAAGACGGGGGAAACCCCGTCTTTTATGTTCTGCCCGGCCTCGCTTCATTTTCCCAGTCGAGTGCGGTAAACTGCCTGACGCACACGCCGTCATCACGCGCGTAAAAGGTTTCTATGCTCTCGGCCCCACGTTCGTACAGCTTGCGCTCCACGACCTCGTTTCCCCCGGCGTCGGTTTTATAGCTTTCCACCACAATGTAGGCGGCGCCCTTCGCCGGCGCGATGGATTCCGGCAGATTGCCGGGCGCGTACAGTTCCGCGGAGAGAACCGCGCTTTCGGCATCCAGTTGCAGGACGCAGATGCGCGTCGGGGGATAGAGCACGCCGATGCCGAGCTTTATGCTTATACTATCCGCCGTGGTCACCCCGTTTTTCGTTTCGCTATAGGTGGCGCTTAAGGTCTGCGCGTATAGTTCGCCCTCGCTATGATCTCCCTGCGAGGAAAAGCCGTTTCCTGTCGTGGCGTATATGCTGCCATCCGCCGCCTGGTACACCGGATTGAAGTAGAATGTCTTCCCTGCGAGGGATGCGGCGACGTAGATGGTGCCCTCGAGATTCACGCTCTCCCCCTCGTCGGTATAGGCGAAGGCGTTTTGTCCCCCGGATACGGCCTCATCCCCGTAGGCCGTCGTGTAGCTGCCCTGCTCGTCGGTCACGTGCGCATAGAAATAGGGGAATCCCTCAACACCCTCAAACACGTAGTCGCGGGTCATGACGGTTTCACCCGTATCGCTCACATAGGGCTTTTCCACGAGCGTCGCGTACAGCCTGCCCTCGTATGCAGAGGTATCGCCCTTGATTTCGCCGCCGTTTA
The DNA here is from genome assembly GCA_023393045.1 of Bacillota bacterium. Taxonomy (GTDB): domain Bacteria; phylum Bacillota; class Clostridia; order Christensenellales; family CAG-138; genus Phil1. The sequence continues at coordinate 2,527 of JAEWMV010000178.1, forward strand.
TCATATCGCCCATGTGATCTTCAAAATAACCCCCGAAGTCGAACAGGTCGAGGTATTCGGTTGTAACGAACAGGCCCACGAGCCGGTCTTGCCCGAAGGCGCCCGCGTCATCGTCCGCGAGCATCACGGAGCCGCTTATGCCCAGCGCAAAAGCGACGAGCAGCGCGCACGCCGCAATGATATAAAAATACTTATTCTTCATCGTCGTCCTCCTCCAGATTCCCGTCGAATTTCAAAATGTCCCCCACGTCGCACCCGAGATAATAGCAGATGCGGTTGACCGTGCCAAAGCGTATGCCGCGCGCCTTGCCGCTGCGCAGTATGGAAAGGTTGGCTTCCGTGAGGCCCACCTTCGCGCAAAGCTCCTTGCCGGTCACCCCGCGCTCCTTCAATATATCCTCAAGATAGACCCGTATCGCCATGGCGCGCACCTCAAATAATCAGGTCGCTGTCCTGCTTGAGCGCCCGGTTCTCTGCCGCGAGCCGCGCGATGAAAAGCGCCGCCAACACGAAGAGTATGCTCGTCAGCGGCAGGTTCAGCGTGCTGTCGATGTTGCGCAGCGCCCCCGCGAAGGCGAGTTGCAGGATGTTGAAGCCGACGTTTGCGAGCACGACCGCCGCGAGCGCGGCGGCGCACCAGCGTGAGAGCCGCCGCGCGGCATCCACGGTAGCCTGTGCATAGCGGTCTATCCTCATTTGCTCAAGGAGCTTCAGGCTGAGGAACACGGTCAGGATATCCAGCGCGTAGGGCAGCGCGTCCACCAGGTATTTGAGGATGATGAACGCGTAACTCATACCAAGCCCCGCCTCGCTGCCGACGTTGCCGGAAGCAAGCGCTGTGAAGGCGCCGAGCATATCCGCAAAGCCGATATAGAATATCGCCCATACGAAAAGCGCGTTGAGCAGCGCGAGCAGCACGCGAAGATAATCGTGAAGCCTGTCCGTATCCCCCTCGAAGGAGCGCCGCAGCACGCGCAGCACGATGTAGCCGGCGAGCACGGAATAGAGCGTGCCGCCGAGCACCGCCTTACCCATGGCAATACCGGCCTCACCAGGCATGGAGAAGGCCGCGCCGATTTTGCCGGGGTTTATCATCAGGTACAGCGCGGCGAAAAGCAGCGCCGCGAGCAGCACGGGCAGCGCGTCCTCCGCGCGAAGCTTGCGCTTTCCCCTCGCGTAAATGAGGAAACCTATGGGCAGCAGGCACAGCGCGGCGTAGAGTGCGAGCGCGGCGGCGTTGCCCAAGCGCCCCGTCAGCGACAATGCACGCAGCAGCAGGCCCGCCTGTTCAAACGGGAATGCGACCGCCGCGCTGAACGCTTCAGCGAGCGACGCTTGCATCAGACAGAGCGCGACGCACAGCGCCGCCTCCAGCGCCAGCAGAGCAATAAAGAGCTTCCGTTTCATTGCGCACCTCAAATTATTGATTTACGATAATTCTATGCATATAGTAGCAGCGGGATTATCGTTTGTCAATAATTTATTCAATGTGGAAAACATGAAAAACGGAACCGGGAAAAAAGCGTAAGCAAAAGGGCGGGGGAGATCCCCGCCCTCGTTCGGTCATTGAATCGTTGCGCTTACCCGACCTGCGTGGTGAGGAAGATGGGCAGCGTCATCTGCGAAATCTGGTCGAGCATTTCCTCAAGCTCGTCCATGTGGCGGTCCTCGTCGTTGAGTATCTGCACAAGCACGTCGCGCGTGGCGTAATCCTTGAGCTGGCCCGCGAGGATGATGGCCTCGTTGTACGCCTTGATGGCGCCGTCCTCCGCGATGCGGTCGTTTTCGACCTGCTTTGGAACCTCCGGGCCGATGTGGATTTGGTTCATCTTGGTGACCACGGGCGTGCCCTCGAGGAAGAGTATCCTGCCGATGAGCTTTTCGGCGTGTTTCATCTCGTCGATTGCGCGCTTCTCAAAGCCCTTGTGCAGCTTGCCGTAACCCCAGTCCTCGCACATCTCCGCGTGGACGATGTACTGGTTGATTGCGGTCAGCTCGTCCGCCAAGAGCGCGTTCAACGTTTCAATCAGCTTCGGGTCGCCTTTCATTTGCCATGCTCCTTTCGCGTTTGTGATAGAAATATCGTACCACCTTTTGCCATTTCGCGCAATCGCCATGCGCCTGAATGCGGCAAATTATGCGTTGCCGGTTCCCGGCTAATCCAGCTCGATTTTGGGCTTTTCCTTCGAGCGGCGATAGAGGGTGATTTTCCTTCCTATGCTCTGCACGCTCTCCGCGTGCAGGCGCTCGCTCAGCATGGAAAGCGCCTCCTTTGCCGAAATGGGACAGTTTTCGAGCACCGTGATTTTAATAAGCTCCCGCGCTTCGAGCGCGGCGTCAAGCTGTTCGGTCACCTCGGGCGTGACGCCGCCCTTGCCGATCTGGTAGAGCGCGGGCAATGTGTTGGCCATGGAGCGCAGTTTGGAGCGCTGTTTGCCTGTCATAAAACTTCCTCCGTCATTCGTCATTCAATGAAGTCGAATTCCCATTCGCCCAAGCGCACCGTACTCTCCTCCGTTGCCCCGGCTTTGCGCAGCGCGTCGATGATGCCCTCGCGGATGAGGTATTGCTGGAAGCGGCGCATGGAATCCTCGTCGTCGGCGTAGGTGGTGTCGAGCAGATAGTCGACCGTACCGCCTTTGACGACGAACACGTCCTCGTCCTTCTCTATCGTGAAGCCCGGCTCGTACTTCTGTTTCTCGACGAACTCCTCCTCCTCGAACTCGTAGGTTTTGGGCAGCGTTTCAAGTATTTTGAATACGCGCTCCATGAGCGCGTCGAAGCCCTTGCCCGTCGCCGCGGAAACGGGGAACACCTCGATACCTTCGCCTATGGCCTGTTTGAACGCTTCAAGGCTCTCTTGGGCGCCCGTAATGTCCATCTTGTTGGCGGCCACAACTTGTATGAGCGAGGCGAGGCGCGCGGAGTACTTCGCAAGCTCCTCGTTGATCTGGGCGTGATCCTCCACGGGATCGCGCCCCTCGCTGCCGGAAACGTCCACCACATGGATGAGCATTCGTGTGCGCTCGACATGGCGCAAAAAGTCATGCCCCAGGCCCGCGCCCTCCGCCGCGCCCTCTATGAGGCCGGGGATGTCCGCGAGCACGAAGGTTTTGTCATAGCGTTTGACCACGCCGAGGTTGGGCGTGAGCGTGGTGAAGTGATAGTTGGCGATTTTTGGCCGCGCGCTTGTGAGCACGGAGAGCATGGTGGACTTGCCCACGTTGGGGAGACCCACAAGCCCTACGTCCGCGATGGTCTTGAGCTCCAGCTCTACCTCGCGCGCAAGGGTTTTTTGCCCGGGCTGCGCGAACTGGGGGGCTTGCCGCCGCGGGGTCGCAAAGCGCGCGTTGCCCTTGCCGCCTCGCCCGCCGTGCAAAGCGACCTTCTCCCGGCCCGGCGCGTTCATGTCCGCGATGATGCGGCCCGTTTCCACGTCCCGTACGAGTGTGCCCACGGGCACGCGGATCACCTTGTCCCCGCCCGATCTGCCGGTCGATAGCGCGGCCTTGCCCTTTTCGCCGTTTTCGGCGTGAAAATGCCGCTCAAAGCGGAAGTCGAGCAGCGTGCTCATGTTCTGGTCGGCATAAAACACGAGGTTGCCGCCACGCCCGCCGTCCCCGCCGTCCGGCCCGCCCTTGGGCACGAACTTCTCGCGGTGGAAGGAGGCGCAGCCGTCTCCGCCGTCGCCCGATTTGATGATGATCTTCGCCTTGTCTACAAATTGCATGTTAGTTTTCCTTTATGTATTTGAGGCAGTATTCCCGCACGGCGCAAGTTGCGCACTTGGGATTGCGCGCGGCGCACACGCGCCTGCCGTGGAAGATGAGCCAGTGGTGCGCGATGGACCAAAGCTCCTTTGGTATCGCCTCCATGAGCTGCTTTTCCGTGTTGAGCACGTCCTTGGCGCTCGCAAAGCCGATGCGGTTGGCCACGCGGAACACGTGCGTGTCCACGGCGATGGCGGGCGTGCCGAAGGCGTTGGATACGACCACATTGGCGGTTTTCCTTCCCACGCCGGGGAGCTTTGTCAACACATCGCGCCCCGTCGGCACCTCGCCGCCGTATTGCTCCATGATTATTCTGCTCGTCGCAAGTATGTTTTTACCCTTTGTTTTATAAAGCCCGCAGCCTTTTATATAAGGCTCGAGTTCTTCATAGGAAAGCGCCGCGAAAGCTTCGGGCGTGTTGTATATGGGGAAGAGCGTCCGCGTCACCTTGTTGACCTGCTTGTCCGTGCTTTGGGCGCTGAGCATGGTCGCGATAAGCAGCTCAAAGGGGCTTGTGAACTCAAGCTCCGGCTTCGCGTCCGGATAGGTTTCCTTCAATATCGCGAGCGCTTTGGTGAGCCGCTCCGCCTTTTTCGCTTTTGATTCGCGCATGATTTCGCCGCCTTCGTCAAATTTCTACCCAAGTATTATAGTATGCGGCGGGCTCAAAACGCAAGCTCACGAGCCCGTGGAGCGAAAATGCCGCACGCCGAGCCTCCATAAAAGCAGGCAGGGGATGAGGAAGAGAAGGGACGCGAGCGGCAGCAGCGCGTACCACCAATGGGTTGCGCGGCCAAGCAGGTAGAGAAGCGGATAGTATTGAAAGAGCGCCAGCGGCACGCCGAAGGTGAAGAATTTCAGCACGCCCTCGCCGTAGATGGAGAAGGGGTAGCGGCCGAATTCGCGTCCGCCGTCGGTGAAGATGTTAATGAACTCCAGCCCCTCCGTCGTGAAGAAGCACAGCGCGGCGTAAACGATAAAAAGGCCGATGAAAACGAGGGTGCCGCAAACGAGCATCAGCGCGAACACGAGGACTTTATCCCACGTCCACAATACGCCGCAGTGCGGTATTGCCCAGATAAAAACCACGACCGCTTCGAGAAAACGTCCCAGCCGCGTGAAGTCCGTGTTGGTGCCCAGCACCTGAAAAACCTCATTGCGCGGGCGCACGAGTATGCGGT
>JAEWMV010000239.1 GCA_023393045.1 Bacillota bacterium
CAGCAGCTCGTGCTCATCGCGCGCGCGCTCGCGCAGCAATCGAAAACGCTGCTCATGGACGAACCCACCGCCAACCTCGATTACGGCAACCAGTCCCGCGTGCTCGCCGGGGTACGAAAGCTTGCGCGTGAGGGCTACACGGTGCTCCTCTCCACGCACAACCCGCAGCACGCGCTCTGGTACGCGGACGCGGCGCTCTGCCTTTCGGGCGGACGCGTAGCGGCGTTCGGCCCGCCGCAGGACGTAATCACCCCTGCGCTGATCCGAAGCCTCTACGGCATCGACGTGCGCTTTATTGAAACGGAGGACGGCGTGGTGCTCTCTCCCGCGCCGGACGGGGGCGAAAGCTGATGTTTTACTGGACAAGAGATATCATACGCTTTCGCATCGACGCGGCGCATTACGGCGGCTTTGACGACAAGATCGCCGCGCGCATATTGCCGCATCTGCCCCAAAACGCGCACGTATGCGACGCAGGCTGCGGGCTCGGGTATCTCTCCCTCGCGCTCGCGCCCCATTGCGCGCGCGTGACGGCCGTGGACGCCTCGGCCGAGGCGCTTGAGGTGCTGCGCGAAAACGCGCACAGGGCGGGCGCAGAGAACCTTTCCATTATCGAGGGCGACCTCTTTTCTATGCGCCCCGCGCGCAAGTATGACGCAATGGTCTTTTGCTTTTTCGGCGGCATGAACGCCGCGCTTCGCGCGATCAAGGCGCAGTGCGCGAGCAAGGCGTTCCTCATCAAAAAGCATTGGGACACGCACCGTTTCGCGCTGGAGGAAAAGCCGCTGGCGCATTATACCTTCCAAAGGGCCTGCGCCGAGCTGGACGCGCTGGGCGTGCCCTATCAGGCCGAGGTGTTCCCGCTGGAGATGGGCCAGCCCCTGCGCTCCGTCGAGGACGCGGCGCTCTTCTTCAGCACGTATAACGAGGAGAGCATACCGAATGAGACGGAGCGCGCGCGCATCGCCGGGCGCCTCGTTTCGACCGGGGACGCGCAGTTTCCGTATTACCTGCCCGCCTGCCGCCCGCTGGGCATGATCGTGTTGAACGCGGGGGATATCCCCGACTTCATAGAAAATGACGCATCGGAGGAATAAACAAATGAAAAAGCTGCTCGTATGGCTGCTCGCGGCCATGATGCTCCTCTCCCTCTGGGGCTGCGACGCGCAACCCGGCTCGGACACGCCCACCGACTCTCCGGCGACCACTCCGCAGGAGACCGTACCCTCCACCCCTGAGACCACGCCCGAAGCGCAGCCGGAAACCTTCCTGTTCACGGATTCCGCGGGGCGCGAGGTCGAGCTGCCCACGAACATCGAGAAGGTGGCGGTGTCCGGCCCGCTGGCGCAGATCGTACTTTTTGCGCTCTGCCCGGACAAGCTCGTGGGCATCGCCTCCGCGTGGGACGCAACAGCCGAAGAATACCTTGCGACCGAATACTACAACCTGCCTGAGCTCGGCCAGCTCTACGGCGGTAAGGGCGAACTGAACCTTGAAACGCTGCTCGCAAGCGGCGCGCAGGTGGTCATCGACGTGGGCGAACCCAAGGACACCGTCGTGGAGGACCTCGACGCGCTGCAGGAGCAGACCGGTATCCCCTTCGTACACGTCACGGCGATGACGGACACCATGGGTGACGCATACAGGAAGCTCGGCGAGCTTTTGAACATGCCTGCCGAGGCCGAAACGCTCGCTGCCTACTGCGACGGGGTCTATGCCGACACGCTCGCCATCGCAAACAGCGTGGAAAAGGTCAACCTGCTCTATTGCCTGGGCGACGCGGGGCAGAACGTGATCGCCAGGGGCTCCTATCACGCGGAAGTGATCGACCTGCTCGCCAACAACCTCGCCGAGGTGGCCGAGCCCTCCAGCAAGGGCAGCGGCAACGAGGTGGATATGGAGCAGATACTCGTCTGGAATCCCGACGTGGTGCTCTTCGCGCCGGAGAGCATCTATGCGACCGTCTCCGAGGACGAAGCGTGGCAGGAAGTTGCCGCCATCAAGAACGGCAATTATTACGAAGTGCCCTTCGGCCCGTACAACTGGATGGGCTTCCCGCCCTCCGTGCAGCGGTATCTGGGCATGATGTGGATGGCGCAGTTGCTTTATCCCGAGACGGCGCAGTATGATCTGTATGCGAAGGTTGCACAATACTTCAATCTGTTCTACCACTGCGAGCTGAGCGAGGTGCAGTACGACGCGCTCGTCGCCGCCTCCATCGGCGTACAAGAGGCCAAAGCCCCCGCCGCGTAAGGCGGAATAAACAAGCGAGGTGCATCATGGCAAAACCGCTGCACATACTCATCGGCGGCGAAAGGGGCGCGGGCAAGAGCACGCTCATAGAAAAGCTGCTTGAAAACAGCGTGCGCCCCGTATACGGCTTCATCACCAAACGCCTTGCGGCGGATGAAACGGGCTTCCACCCGATCTACATCCACCCCGCGGGCGCGGCGGAGCGCGCCTATACGCAGGAGAACCTCATCGCCATGTGCAACTCCAGAATACACGACCCCGTGCTTGATGTGTTCAATGTGCTGGGCGTGCGCTACCTCAAGTCGAGGCCCGGCGGCATCGTCGTGATGGACGAGCTGGGCTTCCTCGAATCCAAGGCGGACGCGTTTGTTAAGAAGGTCATGGAGACGCTTGACGGGGATATCCCCGTGCTCGCGGCGGTGAAAGCGCGCTTTGACGTGCCCTTCCTCAACGAAGTGCGTGCGCACCCGAAAGCGGCGCTCTACACCGTGACGCCGGAGAACCGGGACGCGCTCTATGAAGAACTGCTGCCCGTCATCCAAAGCTGGAACGCGTAGGTTTTATCAAAAGCAAACGGCCGTATCATCTGATACGGCCGTTTTCGTATATGCGTGTAGGTAGGGGTTTTACATCTCGATATACGCGTCCCTGTCCGCGCCGACGGAAACGTATTTGATCTTGCAGGCGACGGCCTTCTCGATGAAGGCGATGTAGTCAAGCGCCTTTTGCGGCAGCTCCTCCTTTTTACGGCAGGCGGAAATGTCGCAACAAAAGCCGGGGAAGTTCTCATACACGGGCTTCGCGCGTGCAAGCTCCTCGCCGTCGGGGAAATAATCGACGCGCCTGCCATCCACCTCGTAGGCGACGCACACGGGGATCTCTTTCATGTAGGAGAGCACGTCCAGCTTGGTGAGCGCGATGCAATCGCACCCCTGCAGCGCCGCGCCGTAGCGCGAGGCCAGCACGTCAAAGCCGCCCACCCTGCGGGGCCTGCCCGTGGCCGCGCCGTACTCGCCGCCCGCCTCGCGAAGCGCGTCTCCCGCCTCGCCGAAAAGCTCCGCCGTGAAGGGACCCTCTCCCACGCAGCTCGAATACGCCTTGGTGATGCCGATGACAAAATCGAGCTTTTTTCCCGGTATGCCGGCGCCGATGGGCGCATAAGCGGCGATGGTGGAGGAGGAGGACGTATAGGGATAGATGCCGAAATCGATATCCCGAAGCGAGCCGAGCTGCGCCTCGAAGATGATGTTTTTGCCCGCGTTTGCGGCGGCCTCAAGATACGCGCCCGCGTCGCAGATGTGCGGCAGGAACGCATCGCCGTAGGCATGCAGCCAGTCGAGCATGTCCGAAACTTGAATCGCAGGCGCACCATAGCCCTTTTCAAGCAGCAGGTTCTTCCACTCCACGATGCCCGCGAGCTTTTTTTTAAGCGTTTCGGGGTGGAGCAGGTCGCCCATGCGAAGCGCCTTTTTCATGTATTTATCCGCGTAAACGGGAGCGATGCCGCGCCGCGTGGAGCCGAACTTCGCGTCGCGCAGCCTGTCCTCCTCCAAACAGTCAAGCTGCTTATGGTAAGGCATGCAGATGGTGGCGCGCTCGCTTATTTTCAGGTTTTCGCCCGTCACGCGCACGCCCTTTTCCCGAAGGCGGCCGACTTCGCCCGAGAGATGCTCAAGGTCGATGACCATGCCGTTGCCCATCACGTTCACGGTGCCGTCGCGCAAAATACCCGAGGGAATCAGGTTCAAAATGAACTTGCCCTTTTCGTTGATCACGGTATGCCCCGCGTTGTTGCCGCCCTGATAGCGCACGACCACGTCGTACTTCTCGCTGAGCAGATCCACCATGCGCCCTTTGCCCTCGTCCCCCCAGTTGGTTCCAACGATCGCAGTTAACATAAATCCCTCCGTCAAACGTTTATTTCCACGTCCACGCCGAGAGAGTCGGCGTTCTTTTCAAGTATCGGGCGTATCGCGCCGCCCACATATTCCTCCACCTGCTTGTCCGCCCGGCCGATGAAGGCCCTGGGATCCACAAGGCCATCCAACTCCTCCTTCGTGAGGCCGAAGCGCCCGTCCGCGAGTATGCGCGAAAGCAGATCGTTCTCCCTGCCATAAAGCTTGACCTGCTCTGCCGCGGCCACCGCGTGCGCGCGTATCGCCTCGTGCAGCGTTTGCCTGTCCCCACCCTTTTTTGAGACGCAGTACATCAATATGTTCTCGCTCGCCATGAAGGGCAATTCATCCGCGAGGTGCTTTTTAATGATTTCGGGATACACCCTCACGCCGCCAATCACATTGATATAAAGCTGAAGTATGGCGTCCGTCGCGAGGAACGCCTCGGGTATGCTGATGCGCCTGTTGGCGGAATCGTCCAGCGTGCGCTCGAACCACTGCGAGGCCGCGGTGAAGGCGGGGTTTGCCATATCGGATAACACATAGCGCGCGAGGGAGGCGATGCGCTCGCTCCTCATGGGGTTTCGCTTGTAGGGCATGGCGGAGGAGCCGATCTGATCGCTCTCAAAAGGCTCGTCAAACTCCTTCAGATGAGAGAGCAGCCGTATGTCGTTGGAGAATTTGTGCGCGCTTTGCGCGATGCCCGAGAGCACGGAGAGGATGAAATAATCCACCTTCCTCGAATACGTCTGCCCGGACACGGGATAACACCCGTCAAACCCCATCTTTTGGGCGATCAATTGCTCCAGCTTTTTGACCTTTTCATCGTCCCCGCCGAAAAGCTCAAGGAAGCTCGCGCAGGTGCCCGTGGTACCCTTGCAGCCGGAAAGCTTGAGGCGCGCAAGTTCAAAATCGAGCCGCTCGAGGTCGAGCGCAAGGTCGTTGAGCCAAAGCGCCGCCCGCTTGCCCACGGTTGTGGGCTGCGCCGCCTGGAAATGCGTGTAGGCGAGCGTGGGCAGGTCCCTATATTTTTCCGCGAAGCCCGCCGTGGCCTTCATGGCGCCAAGAAGCAGCCGCCTGATCTGCCCGAGGCCAAGCTTCATCTGGATGAGGTCCGTATTGTCCCCCACGTAGCACGAGGTCGCGCCCAGATGGATGATGGGCTTCGCCTTTGGGCATTGCTCCCCGTAGGCGAGTATATGCGCCATCACGTCGTGGCGCACGCGCCTCTCATGCTCCGCCGCGCGCGCGTAGTCGATGTTGTCGACGTTCGCGCGAAGCTCGTCGATCTGCTCCTCGGAAATGGCCACGCCAAGCTCCCGTTCGGCCTGCGCGAGCGCGACCCAGAGCTTGCGCCATGTGGTGAACTTCACGTCGTCCGAAAAGATATGCTGCATCGCGCGGCTTGCGTAGCGGCCGCACAAGGGCGAGCGGTAAGCGTCCGTTCCTTCCATAATTCCTCCCCGAAAACATAGAAAAGGGCGTTGATAAGGCGAGCATTGCGGCCCTTCTTATGAACACCCATGTTCCCTTTGCAAGCATACTTTATGCTTAGAGCATTGTCAAGAAATATAAGCGGCGGTGATATCGTTTCTCATTATGGGGGTATTGGCGCAATTGATGGGCGCGGTTTTCGCGCCTGCGGCCCTCACGCGTTGCCGTTGATAAACGCCTCGATCTGGGCGCGGCTGACCTCGTGAACAAAATCACCCTTGCTGACGTCGACCGTGAGGGTAGGGGTGAGTTCCGCGCCGTAGAGCGTGGTTTTGGCAAAGAAGGTGCGCGTGGCGATGTCGTAGAGATATACGTCGGCCTTCTGCCGCTCGCCCCATACCTTATTGCCCTGCCCATCTGCATAGGCCTGCCGCTGGCAGATATCCGTGGCAACGAAGGCGACCGTGCCGGAGGCAAACGCGTCCTTGCCCTTCATTTTGCCGCCGATGGTATAGGCGTAGGAGAGCGCGTGGTCGAATGCCTCATTTTCCTCGTTCACAGCAAATGTGTCCGAGCGCGAAAGCGCGATGACGTAATACGGCTCGGCGGCTTTCACCCCCGCATCCTCGTGGATGACCGCGCTTTTGTTGATGAGGTACATCCCCTCACCGTTTCCGCGCGCGAAGTCGGTGAGTATGCCGCTGTCCTCCACGGCCGCAAAATTCCTTTTTTCGCTTTTCCCGCCAAAGGCTACAAGCAGCGCGGCGGCGATGAGCGCCGCAAAAATCAGCACGGCTATCGCGATGCTCTTGATGTTATTTCCTGTTTTCATGCTTACCTCCCATCTATGAGAGTATTTGTCACCGCTATTTTACCACATATCCTTCAATCGGAAAAGAGAGAGCCGCTCGCGCGGCTCCCTCCCCATTCGTTTGGTGCTCCGTTATTCGATTTCAAGCCTTCTGGCCGAAGGTTTCTTCTGTTCCAGTTTGGGCATGACGAGCTTCAATACGCCGTCCCTATAGCTCGCCTCAATCTTCTCCGTATCCACCCCGCTCACGTCGAAGCTGCGGTTGAACGAGCCATAGTAGCGCTCGCGGCGCACATAGCTGCCGCGGTCGTCCTTTTCGTCCTTCTCCTGCTTGCGCTCGGCGCTCACGGTGAGATATTCGCCGTCCACGTCGATCTTAATGTCCTCCTTGGCAAAGCCCGGAAGCTCCGCCTCCAGCTCGTAAGCGTCGTCGACTTCCCTGATATCGGCGCGGAAGCGCAGGCTTTCGCCGCCATTGAAGAAGTCCTTTGTCATGTTCTCAAGCTCCCGGAACGGGTCGTAGGCGAGTATGTTCTGCCTGCGTACAAACGGTGTGAGTTCAAACATATCAAAAACCTCCTTTTTCTGCATCCTTATATTTGGCGCATCGGGGATTTCCTATCCCCTGTCCGCGAGATAAAGGATAACAAAAAAATATTGAGCAAAAACATAGGAATTGTAGAGCAAATGTAAAAATCAGCACTCTCTGCGCGAGAGTGCTAAAATCGTGTCTTTTCGCTTAAAATATCCGGAACAGATTGCGGTTGAACCAGGTGTAGCCGAGATCCGCATAGGGCATCCAGCCCATGCTCATGAGTATGCCGCAGAGCACCCACAGGCAAAGAGCGGCGCACAGCGCGAGCAGGAGCGTTTGAACGATTAAACGTCCGCGCTTCGGTTTGCGCCGGGGCGGAGACTCGTCCGGCTCATCCGGCTCGTCCTTTGCGGCTGGTTCATCCGCGGCCTTTTCCGCGCGAAGGGTTCGCCAGCCCTCGTCCGATGCGATGTCGGAAACGCTCGGCGCGAAGCGGCGGCGGGCGGCCTCGATGAGTTCGGCGTCGAGCAGAGCGGAAAATTCCCCCTCGTCAAAAGTCTGCTCCGGAAAAGCGCGCACATGCGCGATGGCGCCGCGAAACGCCTCCGATACGATGGCGCGCGCCGCGGGCTTGTCCCCATCCGAAAGAGCAAGGGCGTGCAGGAGCGCGTCCACGCCCCGGGAGCGCACCAGCTCCCGTGAAGCGTCCTCGTTGCGGCCGCGTATGCCCTGAAGAAGCGTTTCCATATCCATACGCCGATATTATACCACAACCGGCCGGTAACGGAATGGCCTTTTTAGAAAATCCTTTTTCAATAAGGCCCTTATGCCGATTGCGGGCGGGCGGCCCGGCGCGATCATGCCAGCGCGCCCGCTAAGCCCCGAATCCGGCCATGTCGACCACTTTGTCAAAGCGGCCGACGTTCGCCCTGCTGAATTGATGAGAAACGATCAACAGCGTGCGCCCTTCAATGCCAAGTAGCAATTCTTCAACGGCAAGCGCGGTTTCCTCATCCAAATTTGCAAGAGGTTCGTCCAGTATCAGCACCTCCGTATCGCGCAAAAGCGCGCGCGCAAGGCAGATGCGCCTTTTCTCCCCTCCGGAAAGATTTGCGCCGCCATCCAGAAGCATGCCGTCAAGCGCATGCGCGTTGGCGAATTTTGATAATCCCAGCCCCTCCAGCAGAGAGAGCAGCCGCGCGTCGTCAATCTCCCGATACATCGTCAGGTTGTTTCGAAGCGTGTCATGGAACAGGATCGCCTCCTGCCGCACAACGGTGATCAGAGAATAAGCGTTGCCAAAGCGTTCGATCGGAACGCCGTCGAGCGTGATGCTCCCGCCGGTCGCGTCATAATAGCGCAAAAGCAGATTGACGACCGTCGTCTTTCCGCAGCCGCTGGGGCCTTTTAGCAGATAGCGTTTTCCCTTTTCCATAACAAGGCTGAAATTCTCGAACAGCGGCCGCGCTCCATCGTAGGAAAAAGCCACGTCGTCAAAGCGTATCTCGCGCGCCATGCATGAAGGCGCATCCTCGCGTCTTTCACGGGCGACGTCCCCGATGAACGCCTCCATCGACCTGCAC
>JAEWMV010000256.1 GCA_023393045.1 Bacillota bacterium
CCCAAAATCATGCCGCATAATATGTGGTCTTTTCTTGCCAGAATCCCGCAAAAGTCTTCCACATTAATCATCTGATGCAATCTTTTACTCGCCGTATCAATGGTCCATCTATCATTCCACGGCTCCGAATTAAATGTTTCAACATACATTTCCGCCAGCTCTTTTACATCGTCCAAAGTTATAATTTTATACTCCAGCACTTCTTTCCCTCCGCAAACTCCCGGTTTATCTGCGTGATACACCATAAATCAACAATAGCTTGTTGGTTTGAATCAGATGTATTTTCTCACCGTATCCCAATTGGGCGTCCATTCTTGCAATATAAAACTCTTTGCTCCTAACGCCAAATGGAGCTCATTATCATCCCAACGGTCGCCTATCCCAGCATAAAATTCATATTTCTTCTTCAGTTCTCTCACAATATTTATTCTTTCCATTTGGCATTTACCGCAATATACTTCCCCATCGGGGAACCCGTTTGCCCTGTACCATTCAGCAGTTATCTTATCGTATTGAGCCGGTCTTGCTCCTATATAAATCAAATGGTAATGCCGGGCCAATTCACTCATGCATTCAACACTTCCGGCTGTCGGTATGTCCTTCATTATGTTTTCATCAGAGAAAAACTCAGCCGTTCCCTGCAGCGGTATGCGATGTCGCATGTCACAAGTCGTCCCATCAATAAAAACCAAGATTGCCCTCATATTCATCCTCCAGTTCTTTGCCGCCTATGTTAGAAAATGCATTTCCAATAATTATTATAGCACAAATGATAAAAAATCAGATTGCCGTTGCAACAGGATTCTTTTATTATTCACTTCATACTGCATAGGGGGGAGATTATCCCAGGCAAGCTGTATTTCGATATCAAAACTATGCTTGCCAACAAAAAGAAAGGGCAGCAAGCCGAAACTTGTTGCCTTTTCATATAGCTCTATCACAGCGCGCCTTTATCTAAGCGTCCTCTGTTTGAATTGATTGAGTTAACCCCTGTTTTCCTTGATGGCCTTTTCCGGCTCGGTATATTTCACGCCGTGCTTCCTGGCGGTCTCCTCAAGCGTGAGGCAGCCTTTGTAGGTCGTAAGGCCGCGCCGCAGGTGCGCATCCGCGAGCAGCGCCTCCTCCACGCCCTTGTTCGCGATGGCGAGGGCAAAGGGCAGCGTGGCGGCGCTCAGCGTCTGCGAGGCCGTGCAGGAGAAACCCGAGGGGATGTTATCCACCGCGTAATGCAGCACGCCCTCCTCATAGTAAATCGGGTCGTCGTGGGAGGTGCTGCGGCAGGTCTCTATCGCGCCGCCGTCGTCGCACGCCACATCGATGATGACCGCGCCGGGCTTCATCATCTTCAGATCCTCGCGATAAACGAGGTGATCCGTGCGGGTCTTGTCCCAGAGGATGCAGTTGATGAGCACGTCCGTGCGCTTGAGGCAGGCAACGAGGTTCTCCCTATTGGAATAGAGAAATTCCACGTTTTCGGGCAGCTTGTCCTTGGCTTTGTTCATGGCCTTCCAGTTGACGTCGAGCATGGCAACCTTGTTGCCGAATGAACTCGCCAGCTCCGCCGCGCCCATGCCGGAGAAGCCGCAGCCGATGACGGTGACCTCGGGCGTGGGGATGCCCGCGATGCGGTTTAAAAGCAGTCCTTTCCCGCCGTGCACGGACTGGGAGAAATAGAGCGCCGCGAGGAAGCCGCCCTTGCCCGCGAGCACGCTCATGGGGGCGAGCAGAGGAAATTCGCCCGCGTCGTCGTCGATATCCTCATAGGCGACGCCCGTCACGCCGCGCTCGAGCAATTCTTTCGTCATCTCCGGGTGCGCGTTGGAATGGAGGTAGGTGAATACGATCTGGCCCTTATGGAGCAGGTCAAACTCGCTCTCCTCGATTTCCTTGACCTTATAGAGCATGTCGCACTTGCGGTATACATCCTCATGTGCGCAAAGCGTGCCGCCCGCGGCTATGTATTCCTCGTCCGCAAAGCCGCTGCCGCAGCCGCAGTCATGCTCGAAAAGCACGGTGTGTCCGCGCCGCACGAAAGCCGCAACCGCCGCGGGCGTCGCCGCCACGCGGTATTCGTTCTTTTTGATTTCCCTGGGTAATCCGATAACCATATTTGCCTCCCTTTTTATGCATCATAGCATCATAAAGAGGCGCCGCGATTATGCCCGCAGCGCCTCATGTTGGTTGGTTATTGTCCGTTCACGAGGTAGCAGGCGACGAAATGCCCCGGACTGACCTCTATAAACTTTGGGTCTGCCTCGGTGCACTGCGCCATGCAATGCTCGCAGCGCGCCGCAAAACGGCAGCCCGGCTTGGGGTTGATGGGGCTCGTCACCTCGCCCCGTATGACCTTGAACTCCTTGTTGCGGCGCTCAAGATCCGGTTCCGGTATGGCCGCGAGCAGCGCCTTGGTGTAGGGATGCAGCGGGTTTTCAAAGAGCTCGTCGGAAGGCGCCATCTCCACGCATTTGCCCAGATACATCACCATGATGTCGTTGGAGATGTGCTTGACCACGGAAAGGTCGTGCGTCACAAACATGTACGCGAGGCCAAGCTCATCCTGAAGGTCCATGAGCAGATTCAATATCTGCGCCTGAATGGACACGTCAAGCGCGGAAACCGGCTCGTCGCACACGATGAAGCGCGGGTTGAGCGAAAGGGCGCGCGCGATGCCGATGCGCTGGCGGCGTCCGCCGTCCAGCTCGTGCGGATAGGAGTTTGCGTACCTGCGCGCGAGGCCCACCATGTCCATGAGCTCCACGGAGCGGTTGAAGGTCTCGTGGCGCGTGCGGTACATCTTGTGGATGAGCATGTATTCCGCGATAACCTCGATGACGGACTTGCGCGGGTCGATGCTGGAATACGGGTCCTGGAAGATAATCTGCATCTCCTTGCGCATGTGGTGCATGCGGCTCGGGCGGATGCCGGTGATATCCTTGCCGTCGTAGATGACCTGGCCGCCCGTGGGTTCGATGAGCTTCAATATGGTTCTGCCCAGCGTGGATTTGCCGCAGCCGGATTCGCCCACGACGCCCAGCGTCTGCCCCGGGAATATCCTGAGGTTGATGCCGTCCACGGCGTGCAGCTTCGCGCCGCCCTTGAGCTTGAAGTACTTCTGGAGCTCCACCGTTTCGACCAGCGGGATGCGTTTTTCGTTATTTTCCATCCGCGTCGCCTCCCTTCTCGTCGAGATAATGATCGAACAGATGGCAGCACAGCCTGTGCGTGCCGTTTACGTAAATCTTCGGATGCTCCGTCTTGCATATTTCCATGCAGTGCGCGCAGCGCGGCGCGAACACGCAGCCTTTGGGAAGGTCGGTCGGATCGGGCATCAGCCCGGGGATAGGCTTCAAACGCGGCGCACGCGAGGCGAGGTTGGGGATGGAGCCGAAGAGCCCCACCGTGTACGGGTGATGATCCTCGCCCGAGAAAATGTCCTCGATCGTGCCGGACTCGACGATTTCGCCCGCGTACATGACGCCCACGTCGTCGCACGTCTGCGCGACGATGCCAAGGTCGTGCGTGATCATGAGCATGGAGGTGCCCAGGCGATCCCGAAGCTCGCGTATCATCGCGAGCACCTGCGCCTGTATGGTCACGTCGAGCGCGGTGGTGGGTTCGTCCGCGATGAGCAGCTCCGGCTCGCAGCACAGCGCCATCGCGATGACCACGCGCTGCTTCATGCCGCCCGAGAACTGGTGGGGATACTCGTGCTTGCGCGCGGGTATGATGCCCACGAGCTGGAGCATGTCGTCCACGCGCTTTTCAACCTCTTCCTTGGAGATGCCCTCATTGTGAAGGCGTATCGCCTCGCCGATCTGGTCGTCCACGGTGTAGACGGGGTTCAACGAGCTCATCGGGTCCTGGAACACCATGGAGATGAGGTTGCCGCGCACGGCGCGCATCATGTGCTCGTCGTAGGCGAGCAGATCGTTGCCGTTGAAGAAAATCTTGCCGCCCGTTATCCTGCCGGTGTTGCTGGGCAAGAGCCGGAGGATGGAGAGCGCCGTGGTGGTCTTGCCAGCACCCGTCTCGCCCACGAGGCCGAAGGTTTTGCCCTTTGCGATCTGCAAATTGATGCCGTTGACCGCGTTGACGGTTTCCAGGTCGGTCTTATAGATGACGCGCAGGCCTTGGATATCAAGGATGTTGTCGTTTGCTTTGTTTTCCATATGAATCCTCCTTTAACCCGCCGTCAGGACTTGAGGTGCGGATCGAGCGCATCGCGCAATCCGTCGCCTACAAGGTTGACCGAGCATGCTGTGAGCACGATCGCGGCCGCGGGGAAGATCATCAGATGCGGATAATCGCGCAGATACTGGCGCGCCTCGGAGAGCATCTGCCCCCATTCGGGCGCCGGCGGCGGCATGCCGAGTCCGAGAAAGCTCAGCGTGGACTCGTAGAGGATGATCTTCGCCACGTTGAGCGTGGTGTTGACGATGATAACGCCCACGGCGTTGGGCAGTATGTGCGAGAAGATGATGCGCGCGCTGCTCGAGCCGCCCGCCTTCGCCGCCTCCACATAATCCTGCTCGGCAAGGGTGAGCACCTGGGAGCGCACGAGCCGGACGTAGTTGGTGAAATAAGCGAGCGTGAGCGCGAAGAGCAGGTTGACGAAGTTTGCGCCCAGCGCGTACACCACGGCCATGGTGAAGAGGATATCCGGCACGGACATGAAAATGTCGAGCGCGCGCATGATGATTTCATCCACCTTGCCGCCGAAGTAGCCCGCGACGGCGCCAAGCAGACTGCCGAAGACACAGGAGCTGAGCGTCGCGAGCACCGCGATGCCCACAGACGTCCTGCCGCCGTAAATCACGCGGGCGAACACGTCGCGCCCGAAGCCGTCCACGCCGAAGGGATGCTCCCACGAGGGCGGGTTGAGCATGACGCTATAGTCCTGCGTGGACACGCGCGAGGAATCCACAAAGAAGGGACCCACGAGTATCGCCGCCATGATGATGACGAGCATCACGAAGCCTATGACCGCGCCCTTGCTTTTTCTGAACCTGCGCCAGATTTCCTTCGCCTGGCTGGGACGCTTGTATACGGTTTTGATTATCGGGGTGGTCGTCGCCATGTTTTCCATTGTTCTTACCCCCTCGTCCTCGTGTATTTCGCCCGGATGCGCGGATCGATAAAGGCGTAGATGATATCCACCAGCAGCATGACGATCATGAAGCAGATGGAGATGAGTATCGTGCCCGCGATGATCACGGGTTCGTCCTTATACGGGATGCGATCCACAATCAGGCTGCCTATGCCGGGCACGGAGAATATCTTTTCCACCACGACCGCGCCGCAGATGAGCATGCCCAAGCTCAGGCCGATCTGCGTGACAACCGGAAGCAGGGCGTTCTTGAGAACATGCTTCCAGATGACGGAACGCTCCGGCGCGCCCTTGGCGCGGGCGGTGCGCACGTAATCCTGCCGGATCGCCTCCAGCATGGAGGATTTCGTGAAGCGGAAGTTCTGCGCCGCGGGCGGCAGGGAAATTGCAAGCGCAGGCATGATATAATGCTTGAGCGAATCGATTCCGTACGATGGCAGCCAATGCAATTTCAGCGCGAAAACATACAGGAACAGCAGCCCCAGCACGAACGCCGGGAAAGCCGCCGCGAAGAAGGCTACCAGCGAGGGAATCGTATCCCACAGGGAATACTGCTTGACGGCAGCATAGATTCCTAACGGAATGCCGAAGATGGCAGCGAGCGCAACACCCATCAGCGAAAGCTTGATGGTGACGAGATAGCGCGGCCAGATTTCATTGAACACGGACTGCTTGGTGAAGTACGACGTTCCGAAATCCTGATCGATGATCATGTTTTTAAGGTAATTAACATACTTCTGAAAAAACGGCAAATCGTAACCGAGCGCATGGTTATATGCGTCAACATCAGCCTGCGACACGCCCGTGCCGAGTATTGCGCGGCCGGGGTCGCCAGGGGTTATGCTCATAACCGCATATATGATCAGCGTCACGCCCAAAATCGTCGGTATCAGAAATAAAATTCTTTTTAGAATATATCTGTACATTCCAACCTCCTATATGGGTGTGCGAACTTCCGGCATCCCCGCGCAAAAGCGCGGGGATG
>JAEWMV010000038.1 GCA_023393045.1 Bacillota bacterium
GAGTACGCCCATTCCGTCAGCCCTACGGTGGAAATAGGCGGCACCACGTACGATGTGGAGCTCGTCCCCGTGGACAACGAAAGCTCCAACGACAAGGCCCCCACCGCTGCCGCCAGCCTGGTTTCGGCGGGCTGCTCCGTGGTGCTCGGCTCCTACGGCTCCAGCGTGTCCATGGCGGGCGGCCCCACGTTTGAAGCCGCGGGCATCCCCGTCATCGGCATCACCTGCACGAACCCGCAGGTCACCGAGGGCAACACCTACTACTTCCGCGTTTGCTTCCTCGACCCCTTCCAGGGCCCGGTGCTTGCGAACTACGCCTTTGGCAATCTGGGCGTGACCAAGGCCTACTGCCTCTCGAAGCTGGGTGACGATTACTCCGGCGGACTGGTCAACTACTTTGCCGAGGCCTTTGAGGGTCTGGGCGGCGAAGTGGTGCGCGCCGAGTTCCCCGAGGGCAATTCCGACTTCACCTCCTACATCACCAGCGCCAAGAACGAGGGCTGCGGCGTGTTCTTCTCCCCCGTCTCCACCGAAGCCGCGCAGCTTATCATCAGCGCCGCGGCCGCCCAGGGGCTTAACATCCCCCTGCTGGCCGGCGACACGTGGGACAGCAACGTCATCCTCGAGGCCGCCAAGGGTACCGACGTTCAAGTGACCGTCACCACCTTCTACGCCTCGGGCACCAACCCCGAGTTTGAGGCCGGCATCAAGGAATGGATTGCCGCCGACGCCGATCGTTTGAGCAAAAACGGCGGGAACGACACCCTCGCCGCCGTGAGCGTCATGGGCTACGACGCGTACTTTGTGGCGCTCGAGGCCCTCAAGGCCGCGGGCAGCACTGATGCCGCCGCCGTCAACGAGGCGCTCTGGGGCGTCAGCTATCAGGGTGTTTCCGGCCTGATCGAGTTTGACGAAACCGGCGACGCCATCGTCTCCACCGCCTACGTCAAGGGCGCGGACAACGCGAATGGCACATGGATGGATATCGGAGCGGTCACCATCGACTAAACAGGAACTTGCCAACGCGGCGGGGGTCACCGGCTCCCGCCGCGGTTTGAATTCAACCGTGTCGCCTCAAAAGGGTGCGGACACCGCTTCCTTTTGAGGCGGCATCAATGGAGGCACAGATCGATGCTTGAATTTTTTCATACCAACCTGCCCTATATCCTTTCCGGCATATCCGTCGGCGGGCAGTACGCGCTCATCGCCATAGGCTACACGATGGTCTATGGCATTTTGCGCCTCATCAACTTCGCCCACGGCGATGTTTTCATGTGCGCGGGGCTCATGATGATCTATCTTTCCGCCTCGCTGCCCATGTGGGCGTCCATCCCGCTGGTGCTCATCCTCACGGTGCTGCTGGGTTTTGTCATCGAGCGCGCGGCCTATAAGCCGCTGCGCACGGCGCCGCGCATGTCCGTGATGATCAGCGCCATCGGCGTATCCTACCTGCTGCAAAACGCCGCACTCTACTTCACCGGCGGCCTCGCCAAAACCTATCCGAAGATCCCCTGGCTGTCCCAAAGCGTCGTCATCTGGGACGCAAGCACAAAGATGGTCACGCTCGTCACACCCGTGCTCGCCGTGGTGCTCATCATATTGCTGACGCTGCTCATCAAATATACCAAGGTGGGCATGGCCATGCGCGCCGTTTCCCGGGATTTTGAAACCAGCCAGCTCATGGGCATCAAGATCAACTCCGTGATTTCGGCCACCTTCATCATCGGCTCCCTGCTCGCGGCCGTGGGCAGTTTGCTCTATTTCACCAATTACGATTCCGTGGTGCCCACCTCCGGCGCAATGCCCGGCCTCAAGTGCTTCGTGGCGGCGGTGTTCGGCGGCATAGGCTCCATCCCCGGCGCGGTCGTGGGCGCGTTTATCATAGGCATCTGCGAAAACATCCTCAAGGGCGGCGCGGATATCTTCGGCTTTGGCAACAGCTGGACAACGTTTTCGGACGCCTTCACCTTCGCGCTTCTCATCATCATACTTGTGGTCAAACCTACGGGGCTTTTCGGTGAAAAAGCCACGGATAAGGTCTGAGGGGTGAGGACGATGGAAAAGAAAAACAAGGCCGGCCTCTGGCTCATCTTCGGGCTCATCGCCCTCATCTATATCGTGGTCGTCGTGCTGGAAATGACGGTCAACGCCAACCACATCGTGTTCACGGTGCTCAAGAAGGGGGCCATTTACTCGCTGGTGGCGGTGTCCATGAACCTCTTAAACGGCTTCACGGGGCTTTTCTCCCTGGGGCAGGCGGGCTTCATGCTCATCGGCGCCTACACCTACGCCGTGCTGACCATCCCCGTGGACGTGAAAGCCTCCGACATCGTGTATAAATACTATGAATGCGCCGTGAACTTCGACACGGGCCTCATCGTGGGGCTCATCTGCGCGGGGCTTGTCGCCGCGGCTTTCGCGGCGCTCATCGGCCTGCCGGTGCTGCGGTTGAAGTCGGACTACCTCGCCATCGCCACGCTGGGCTTTGCGGAAATCATCCGGGCGTTCTTCCAGTGGGGCGCGATGGGTCCCATCACCAACGGCGCGAATATGCTGCGCAATTATATCGATCTTGGCGATGTCAAGATTCCCTTCACGGACATCCCCTTCCCGCCCACGACCTTTGTGTTCCTCGTGGCGGGCATATGCGTGGCGGTGATACTGCTGCTCATCCACTCCTCCTACGGCCGGGCCTTCAAGGCGATACGGGACGACGAGGTTGCGGCGGAAGCGATGGGCATCAACCTCTTCAAGCACAAGGAGATGAGCTTTGTCATCAGCTCCTTCTTCGCGGGTGTTTCCGGCGCGCTGCTTGCCATGTACCAGTTCACCATCAACGCCGCGCAGTTCAAGAGCGCCATGACCTATGAGATACTTTTGATCGTCGTCATCGGCGGGATCGGCTCCGTTTCCGGCTCGTGCATCGCAAGCTTCCTCTTCATCGCCGCCTCCGAATGGTGGCTGCGCGGGCTTGATATGGGCAAATTCCTCGGCATCAGCGCCGAATCGCTCTTCCGCTCGGGTTTTCGCAAGTTCGTGTTCTCCGTGATCATCATGCTCATCGTGCTCTTCTTCTCCCGCGGCCTGATGGGCGATAAAGAGCTTTCCTTCAAGGCGCTCGCCTCACTTTTCCGGCGAAAGCCCAAGATGGCCAACGCGGCGAAAGGAGGCGGTGAGGATGCCTGAGAACGTTTTGCGCCTTGAGGATGTAACCATGCAGTTTGGCGGCGTGGTGGCCGTCAACAACCTTTCCCTCGAAGTGAACCGGGGCGAGATCGTCGCGCTCATCGGCCCCAACGGGGCGGGCAAGACGACCGCGTTCAACTGCGTCACGGGCGTGTATGAGCCCACCAATGGCGCGGTGCGCTTCAACGGCCGCACGATCGTCGCCAACCACCCGCGCGGCAAAATGAAAAAGCTCTATATGGGCGAAAACGCAAAGAAATATACGGGCGTAAAAACCGTTGACCCCACGCCGGATCAGATCACGAAGCTCGGCATCGCGCGCACGTTCCAGAACATACGGCTGTGGAAGAGCATGACGGTGTTTGACAACGTGCTCACCGCCAAGCACATGCGGGCGCAGCACAACGTGTTTTCCGCAACGCTTCGCATTTCCCATAAAGAAGAACAGCGCATGCGCGAGGAGACGGCGGCGCTCCTTGCGGAGCAGAACCTTTTGCAGTACGCGGACGATTTGGCGGTAAGCCTGCCCTACGGGCTCCAGCGCCGCCTTGAGATCGCCCGCGCGCTTGCGACCGACCCCACGCTGCTGCTGCTCGACGAGCCCGCGGCGGGCATGAATCCGCAGGAGACGAAGGAGCTTGGGGAATTCATCGTGCAGATCAAGGATAAATACAAGCTGACGGTCTTTATGATCGAGCATCACATGGACCTCGTGATGCAGTTTTCCGACCGCATCTACGTGATAGACTTCGGGAAGCTCATAAGCTCCGGCACGCCCGCCGTAGTGCAGGCCGACCCGGACGTCATCAACGCGTATCTGGGGGTGAGCTGATGGGCGACATCATACTGAGCATCAAGGACTTGAAGGTCAACTACGGCGGAATCGAGGCCGTAAAGGGCATCTCTTTCGACGTGCCAAAGGGGGATATCGTCACCCTCATCGGCGCCAACGGCGCGGGCAAAAGCTCCACGCTGCGCGCGATTGCGGGGCTGGTGAAGCCCAAGGGAGGCTCCGTCGAGTTTGAGGGCGAGGCCATCACCGGCAAGGACGCGGCCTCCATCGTCAAGCGGGGCATCACGCTCGTGCCCGAGGGGCGGCGCATTTTTCCCGACCTGACGGTCGTAGAGAACCTTCGCGTGGGCGCGTATATGCGAAGCGACGACATCACCCCCGACATCAACTGGGTGTATGAACTTTTCCCGCGCCTGAAGGAGCGCTCCTGGCAGGCGGGCGGCACTTTATCCGGCGGAGAGCAGCAGATGCTCGCCGTGGGCCGCGCGCTCATGAGCCGTCCGAAGCTGATGATGATGGACGAACCTTCTCTGGGCCTCGCGCCGCTCATCGTGCGCGACATATTCAGCATTATCAAGGAGATAAACCGCCGCGGCGTGACGATCCTCCTCATCGAGCAAAACGCCAACATGGCTCTTTCCACCGCCCACACGGGCTATGTGCTCGAGACCGGGCGCGTCACCATGACCGGCCCAGGCCGTGAGCTTTTGAACAACGAGGCGGTCAAAGCCGCGTATCTGGGGACGTAAGGCCGCTACCCCACCTTGAATCGGATAAGCAAAGCCCGCCCGAAGTGTGGCTGTCATAGGGAACTCTCGGAAGGTAGCAGGTTTTAACCTGCTGCCTTTTTGTTCGCGCAAGCATAGCCTTTTGATATCAAAATGCAGCTTGCTGGGGCAAGCCCAGTCCCCTATGTTATAATGACCATGGACAAACCATCATAGAGGGGAACACTTTTTCAGAAGTGTTCCCCTCTTCACGTTATATCAAGTAGTTCTCTACGCCATCCACCCCGGACGGCGGGCTTTGTATTATGCGCCCTCGCCCCGCCGTTCCCGTTATGTTATACTCTTGAGCGGAGGTGATCAGCATGCGACCTATCCGTGCAGTCGAACTCTTGATCGAAAAGATCAAAAAGGATTATCCGAACGACGTATCCGCGGTGGTCGTCATGGGTTCCGCGCTCTACGGGGACACGCACAGCCGCTCCGATATCGACATGTACTTTGTGCCCAAGACCGAACGGGCGAAGGCGCTTTGCTTCACGTTCATCATAGACGGCATCGGCTTCGACTTCTGGGGCATCTCATGGGAGAGGCTTGCGCGCATTGCCGGCCGTGAGGAGCGCATCGCGTCGATCATCACGGAGGGCAGGCCGCTCTATTTCGGCTCCGACGAGGATAAAGCGCGCTTTGAAGCGCTCCGCAAGAAGGCGCTGGACACGGGCGATATCGGGGCGTTCATCAAAAAGGCGGACGCCAAGCTCGACGAAGCCTACCGCGACTATTTTAAGCTGAGCGCCGCGCAGACCCTCTCCGACGCGCGCAAAAGCGCGCTGCACCTCATCTATGACGTCACGGATGCGCTCGCGCTTCTCAATCGCACGCCCGTCAGGCGCGGCCGCAAGCGGCTCAAGGCGGAAATACTCGCCATGTCCCTCGTGCCAGAGAATTTTTCATCGCTCTACGACACGGTGTTTTATAGCGGCGACATAGCGAAAATGCGCCGCGCGTACGGGGAATTGCTCGCCAACACGCAGGCGCTCGTTGACCGGGAAGCGCAAAAAGCGTCCCCGCCCCGCGCGTTTGGGGACGCGATGGACGGCTTCTACGAGGAACTCATCAACTGCTACAACAAGATTTACCGCGCGTGCGAAACGGGCGACCCCGTCACCGCGCTCTTTGCCGCCGTGGAGATGGCGCATGAAATTGAGCAAGGCTTTTGCAGCACGGGCATATCCCCCGCCGCACTGCCCGACCTTGTGGGCGCGTACGACCAGGGCGGCCTGCCCGCGTTCGTCGCGGCCGCAAGGGAGCATCAGCTTTGCTTTGAGGCGCTGCTTGATAAACAAGCCGTACCCGTGCGCACCTTCGCGGACTTCGACGCGCTGGAAAAGTATCTGGCCGCGCTCTGAGGCGCTGCCGCAAAATGCCCCGACGTCGTCGGTTTGCCGGGGGTACTGATAAAGAATATCCTTCTTCTGTAAAGTAAACAATTCCGGTCAAGAAAAAGAAAAGGCAGCTATGCTATCCTGTTGGGCGAGGGGGTGAGAGGATGAATCAGGCGGAAACGGCGCTGGCGGTGCAAAAGGCGCAGGAATACATTGAGCGGCACATGCGCGAGAAAATCACGCTGAAACAGTTGGCCAACGCGGCGGGATATTCCCCGTGGCATGTCGTGAAGGCGTTCAAGCACCACACCGGCCGCACGCCGTTCGAATACATCCGCTTGCTGAGGCTCACGGGCGCCGCGCTCAGACTGCGCGATGAAAAGCCGCGGATCCTCGACGTTGCGCTGGACTTCGTTTTCGATTCCCACGAAGGCTTCACGCGCGCGTTCACGAAGGAATTCGGGCTTTCCCCAAAGGCATACAGCAAAAGCGCGCCGCCGATCCAGCTTTTCATGCCCGAAAAAGTTTACAGCGTTTATCTTGCGCTCAAAAAAGGAGGAAGTATTATGTCTGAAAAAATGCCGGCCAGGACGGTGTTCGTGCAGGTGGTCGAGCGCCCGGCGAGGAAGGTGCTGCTCAAGCGCGGCAAAAAAGCGGAGCATTATTTCGAGTACTGTGAGGAGGTCGGCTGCGACGTGTGGCCGCTGCTCACCAGCGTGAAGGAAGCCCTCTACGAGCCCATCGGCATGTGGCTGCCGCAGCACCTCATCAAACCCGGCACGTCCAAATACGTGCAGGGCGTGGAGCTGCCGCTCGATTACGCAAACGCCGTGCCCGAGGGGTTGGAGCTCATCGAGCTGCCGCCCTGCAAAATGATGATATTCCAGGGCGAGCCGTATGACGACGAGAACTTCATGGAGGAAATCGGCGCCATCTGGGAGACGATCGATCAATACGACCCTACGCTTTACGGCTTCGAGTGGGCGCCGGAGGCCGCGCCGCGCTTCCAGCTCGCGCCCATGGGCTACCGCGGGTATATCGAAGCGAGGCCGGTGAAGGAAGCGGGGAAGTAAGGGAATCAAATGCGCGGCGTTGCCGCGAAGGATGGAGGGAACCGCGCCGGGAGGCGCGGTTTTTTCTGTTTTCGATAAAACATGTGTAGATTCACGGAATACTCTTGTCTTTTTCAGAAAAATTGATAAAATATGGTTATAAATATAGTTATTTGTTAGCCAAACGAGTTGCGAGTAGATTAGATCAATAATTTAATTTTAACATGATAGATATAAACCTCAAGGAACAGATATCATGAAAGATATAACTAAGCTAAGGCATAGACAAATAGCAAGGTTGCAAAAAGCCAAGAAGCAGGCAAAAGAAACCAATAGCAATAATTCGGAACAGAAAAATGATACAGAACAACAATATGTATCAGTATATCAACATATAAAAGAAATCAGCCAATTAAAGTACGATTCAGAACTGCGGCGTGAAGACTCTTTGATTCAGCAGTCCAGCCATATGCAAACAGCTTTTTCGTTTATAACCGCAGCTATTTTTATGGCGGCCCCAATAATGATTGAGTATCGTGGAGACAAGTTATCTCTTACATTTTTCCTAGTATCAATATCATCAATTGTATTTTTCTTGCTTGTAAGCCTTGTAAGTGCATCTATTGCGCAAAGGCGGTATAAAAAGAACGTCTTTATGGATATTCCCGGTATTGAAAAGTTTGTTTGCGAAACATATCAGCACCTTCTTATCCAATCAGCACAACTTAAACAATGGGTGCAAATTGTCGGAGACGTTCAAATAAGTTTAGCAAAGGTTAATGGTAAACGCGTTGCGTTTATTCGTATATCAATGGCAAGCTTTTTTATATCTATTGCATTGATTATTGTTTGGTTCATAATTGGGATTGCTAAAATACTGTGAGGTGTATTATGATGAGCGATGACAAAAAAAGCACAACGACCACTCAACAACCCCCTATGCAACCGCCTAGTCCACCACCTATGCCCACAAAAGAGGTACGTGATGGCAATCAAGGAAGGCAAGATACCAGAGGTAAACCAAATGGCAAATGATCAAAAACCAGCTTCAGCTGATCAAAAACCAGAGTCACCAATGGACGTTAGCAAGCCCCCCAAGATGCCAACTATAACTCAGCGTTCCCTTCCGCTTCCAACAAGGGATTCAACAAGAGGCGGGCGGAATCCCAAAAAATAAAAACTGGGCATGTTCTAGTATGTATCGCATCAACGCCAAACCGAACCCGCGCCCTCGGCGCGGGTTCCTTTCTTTCTGGGCGACTAAACTTGTAATTAACGTCTCCTTTCCCACATTTCTCTTGAAATTATTGGGAATTGTTGTATATTAATAGATAAGAGTCACAACTAACCAGAGTTTTTGTCGAAAATTATTGGCCCACCACGCCGGAACGATTCGCGCCCGACGGATGAATGCAGCAATCCTTGCATCAATCATCCCTCAGACGCGCGTAAGCTTAGAAGAGTTCATCATGGATGGGAGGCAGACGCATTGTCGGACAAGCAATGGAAGAGACAACGTAGAAAATTCCCGTCCCGCCGGCGGGAGGAGGCTTCCGTCGGGCGGTTTGACGCGCTTGGCCAATCGCTCTGGATCACGGCGGTTTATATTCTTGCGGGCTCTCTGTGGATTGTCCTAACGGACAACATCGCGGAGGGCCTTTTCACTTCGCCCGCGGCGCTGGTGATATTTAGCACCGTAAAGGGACTCTTCTATGTGCTGCTCACCGCAGCGCTTATCTTCCTTTTGGTCTATCCCGCCCTGAAAAAGCTTGTCGCAAGCATCGAGCGCAGCAGGAAAAGCGAGGAAACGCTGCTCTACGCCCAGCAGCTTGCCCGCATGGGCAGCTTTGAATACGACCTCGTCGCCAAGCGCTTTACCTTCACCCAAATCGGACTTGAGCTCTTTGGCCTTAACCCTGAAACGTTTTCCGGCACGCTCGAGGAGACGCTCGTGCATTTTCCGCCCGAGGAGCGCGCGAAGGCGCTCGCGCACGAGCGGCAGGCCATCGAGGAAAAGAAGGTGGTGCGCTACGATTGCCGCATCCTGATACCCGGGAGCGGCGAGCGGTACCTGAGCGTACGCATAGAGCCCGTGTTCGACGAGGACGGCAATTGCATAAAGATACTGGGCATCAACCACGACATCACGGAGAGAAAACGCATCGAGGACGCGCTGAGCGAAAGCGAGCGCAGCAAGGCCGTGTTGCTCTCCCACCTGCCCGGCGTGGCCTTCCGCTGCCGGTACGACCCCTTATGGACGATGGAATTCCTCTCGGAGGGCTGTTACGAACTGACGGGCTATCGGCCGGAAGCCCTCATCAACAGCGCAAACATATCCTTCAACGACCTCATTTGCCCGGAATACAGGGAATCTGTCTGGGAGGAATACTCACGCCGCGTCAAAGAGAAAACATCCTTTAAATATGAATACGAAATTATGTGCGCCTCGGGCGAACGCAAATGGGTGCTGGAATTGAGCCAGGGCATCTATAACGAGGCGGGCGAGGTGGAGGCGCTCGAAGGCCTGCTCATCGACATCACGGAATCCAAGCAGCGCTTCCTTCGCATCGCGTACATGAACGACCACGACCTGATGACAGGGCTCTACAACCGCAGGTATTACGAAGACGCGAAAAAGGAGCTGGATATCCCTGAAAACCTGCCGCTTTCCATCATACTCGCGGATATCAACGGCGTGCGGCTCATCAACGACGCCTTCGGGCATGACGAGGGGGACGGGCTCATCGCCAGCACCGCCAAGGTGATCAGGGAATGTTGCCGTGAGCGGGACGTGCTCGCGCGCATAGGCGGGGACGAGTTCGCCATACTCCTGCCCAATACCGATGAGGAGGAGGCGCGCCGTATCATCGCCGCGATTTACGCCGGATGCGAGTCGTACAATGCCACCGCGAAGGACAAGGCAAGGCAAATCAACTTGTCCGTGGGCTCCGGCATCAAGAAAAAACCCGATTATGACCTTGCCGAGGCGGAGCGCGACGCGGAATCCTTCGTGGGCATGCAGAAGCTGCTGGATCAGAAGAGCCACCACAGCGCGGTGCTTTCCAACATCATGGCCACCATGTACGAGCGCAGCTTTGAAACGGAAGAACACGCGCAGCGCATCGCGCGCATATGCGGCGTGATGGGCGAAAAGATGAACCTTTCGGAAAAGGAGCAAAACGAGCTGCATCTGTTCGCCATGCTGCATGACATCGGCAAAATCGGAATAGACGATAAAATACTCAAAAAGCCCGGCAAGCTGACCACCAAAGAATGGCCGCAGATGAAGAAGCACTGCGACATCGGCTACCGCATCGCCATGTCCTCCGGCGAATTTTCCCCGGTGGCGAAGTATATCCTCACCCATCACGAGCGCTGGGACGGCACGGGCTATCCCGGTGGCCTCAAGGGGGAGGAAATTCCCCTGCTCTCGCGCATACTCGCCATAGCGGACGTCTACGATGCCATGACGGAGGATAGGGTCTACCGCAAGGCCATGACGCATGAGGACGCGCTTGAGGAAATTGAAAAGAACGCGGGCACGCAGTTCGACCCCGCCATCGCACGGCTTTTCCTTGAGAACGCGGATCGGTGGGAATAGCTTTTGTATGGCAAAAAGGCGGCGTTCCACCAGGGGCGCCGCTCTTTTTTCATCGCTTTCCTATTCCACGAGCTTGCCCGGCTGCGCCTGCGTTTGCACGTCCCGGTAGGAGAGCACGCGGCAGCCGCGCTTCTCGATGAGCGCGATCGTACCCGCCTTGCTCTTTTGTGTTTCCCCGCCGGCGGAGCAGAAGAACAGCTCCACCTCCTTGCCCGCGGGCAGGAGATTGACAATGGTGTTGAACGCGGGCGCGGGATGCGCCGCCCATACCGGCGCGCCGATGACGATGCGCTCGTGCTCCTCAAGCTTCACGTCGAGCGGCAGTATGGCTGTCGCCTTGCGGTGCATGGCCTGCGGACAGCCCGGCAGGAACGCGCCGAGCACGCCGCGGCTGCGTTTTTCCCTTACGCGCACAACGGACGCGGAAAGCTCTTCTCCAAGCCGTTCGGCTTCCTTTTTCGTAGCGCCGCCAAAGGTGTAATACAAAATCACGGTTTTCATGCGATACCCCCTAAATATCAGTCTGTTCTTCGGCATATTCCGTCTTCGCGCCCAGTATAGCAGCACAGGGATATAAAGTCAAAGAGGCGGTCGCGCCGCCTCTTTGATGCGATATCAAGCGTCCGCTTACAGACTGTCGCCGAAATCCTTTCTGAACCGGCGGGCAAGCTTTTCCTGCCAGTCGTCCACCGGGGCGAGGCGGCCGAAGAAGAAGCGCAGCGTCGCGGGCTCCTCGATGAACGTCAATCCACCCACAAGCTCCCTGTTTTTATGGAGCCACACGATGCGGTCCATCACATACTCCACCTGCGAGAGGGTGAACACGCGGCGCGGCAGGGCAAGGCGCAAAAGCTCCATGTCGGAGAGCCGCTCGCTGCCGTCCGGCTCGCGCTGCTCGGAGAGCGTGCCGCGCTCCATGCCGCGTATGCCGCCTGCGATGTAGAGCGCCGCGCCCAACGCGCCCGCGGGGTATTGCTCCTGTGGGATATGGGGCAAAAAGCGCATCGCGTCGAGGTGGCAGCCGAGGCCGCCCGGAGGGGTAACGACGGGCACACCCTGCGCTTGCAGCTCGCCGCACATGTATTCGATAAACTGGGGACCCTGCGAGATGACATCCTCATCCATGGTCTCCTCCAGACCCACGGTGATGGCCTCCATCTCGCGCACGCTCA
>JAEWMV010000071.1 GCA_023393045.1 Bacillota bacterium
CAAAAAGCGTCTTCGGCCCCGCGATGCCGTCCACGGCGAGCTTTTCGTCCGATTGGAAGGCCCGCACGGCCTTATCCGTGATGGGACCGAAAACCCCGTCCGCCTTGACGACCTTATAGCCCCGTGCAAGCAGGGCGGCCTGCAGCTCCTTCACATCCGCGCCCGATAAATAGGGCGTTTTGAGGGAAAGCATGCGCCGGTTCGCGCGGCCTTTTTCATCCCGGAAATACGGCGGACGGCCGTAAACGTCCCAGTTTTTGAGGGAGCTTTTCACCACGCCCACGTCGCGCCCCTTGGCCTCGATGACGTTGAAGCGTTCGTCCACGATGAAGCCGACATGGTGCGCGCGGCCGTTTTTCTCCAGCTTGAAGACGAAATCGCCGGGCATGAGCTGTTCCTTTTCGATGGGCGTGCAACGCCCCATCATGGAATTTGCGCTCATGTCGCTCTTTTCAAGCCCTTTGTCCATAAGGAAGCGCATCGCGAGGCCGGAGCAGTCAAACGCGCGCAGCTTCTCGCCATACCCCGCCGCGACCTGCTTTTTCCAAGAGGCCACGGCGCGTTCCGCGTTCTTCTCGCTCGTCTCCTTCTTGCGTATCCAGGCTTCGGTAATCACGCCCTTGCCCTCGCCCTGCGCGCCCCAGACGTATATATCATGGTTTTTCACCCGCTCTTCGAGATAGGCGATGAATTCGTTGAGCATCGTTGTCAATCCTCCGTTTTTGCGTATCCGGCATTTGTTTGGGGGACGGTTGTCCCTATGCTTCAGCATATGCAAACACGGCGCCATGTGACACGGCGCCGCGATTTTTGACGCGGATTGTGACGGGAAAGCTTTACGGCGCGCGCGCAGCATTATATAATCAAGCTGTTCTTTGCAACTCGTTGAATGGGAGGAAATGCTATGCACTGCACGAGAAAGATCACGCCCGACCTTACCTGGGTCGGGGGCAACGACAGAAGACTGAGCATGTTCGAGGGCGTATATTCCGTGCCCAAGGGCGTGTCGTATAATTCCTATCTGCTCAAGGACGAAAAGACCGTCCTTTTTGACACGGTGGATAAGGCCGTAGCGCGCACCTTTTTTGAAAACGTGGCGCACGCGCTCGAGGGGCGCGCGCTCGACTATGTGGTCGTGCAGCATATGGAGCCCGACCATTCGGCGACGCTTGACGAACTGCTCGCGCGCTATCCGGAAGCGACGCTCGTGTGCGACAGGCTCACGCTCACCATGACCGCGCAGTTCTTCCACAAGGATCTCTCCGGCCGCGCGAAGCTCGTCTCGGAGGGGGACAAGCTTAATACGGGCAGGCACGAGCTCACCTTCATGATGGCGCCCATGGTGCACTGGCCGGAGGTGATGGTGACCTACGACAGCTATGACAAGGCGATTTTCAGCGCGGACGCGTTTGGCGTGTTCGGCGCGATCAACGGCGCGCTTTTTGCGGACGAGGTGGATTTCTACGGGGATTACCTTTCCGAGGCGCGCCGCTACTACTGCAACATCGTGGGCAAGTACGGGCCGAGCACGCAGGCGCTGCTCAAAAAGGTCAACGCGCATGACGTCGCCCTCATCTGCCCGCTGCACGGCTTCGTCCACAGGAAGGATTTGTGCCGCTACGTCGAAATCTACGAAAAGTGGGCCAGCTATACGCCGGAGGAAAAAGGCGTTGTCATCGCCTACGCCTCCATCTACGGCAACACGGAAAACGCGGCCGAGGCGCTCTCCACGAGGCTCAGGGAAAGGGGCATACAGAGCGTGATGTTCGACGTGTCCGTCACACCCGCCTCCGAGATCATCGCCGCGGCGTTTCGCTACAGCCACCTCGTTTTCGCCTCGCCCACCTACAACACGGGCATCTTCATCACCATGGAGGACTTGCTTCGCGACATCGCGGCGCACAACCTCCAAAAGCGCGCCGTCGCCTTCATCGAAAACGGCTCATGGGCGCCCGCGAGCGGCAAGCTTATGCGCGCCATACTCGAACCGCTCAAAGACATGCGCTTCATCGGCGACACGCTCACCATCAAATCCTCCCTTGCCCCCGGGCAGGACGCGGAGCTGGACAAACTCGCGGACGCCATCGCGCAATCGTTCGCGCAAAACACATAAAGGAAGTGACGGGCGATGCCCCGCAGGAAGAAGCCGAATTACCGGATTCAATATTTTTCCGCGCGCCTGACGCAAAAGCTCAGGGAAATGCACACGGCGCGGACCGTTTATATCGAGGCGCCCTCGGGTTACGGAAAGACGACCGCGGTCCACGCGTTTTTGCCGCAGGGCGCGGACGCGCAAAGCCGGGTCTTCTGGTTTACGGCGCTGGAGGACGAGGCGCCGGGAAAAAGCTGGACGCGCTTTTGCGGCAGGCTCGCCTCCATCGACAAAAAGGCGGCAAGCGCGCTGATCGCGCTGGGCCTGCCGGACGCGGACACCATCGGCGAGATCGCCGACGTGCTGATGCAGCTTGAATGCGCGCAGGAGACCTATCTCGTCATCGACAATGCGCATCTCTGGCAGGACGCGATGCCCCGCGGCATATACCGCGCGCTCTCCTCGCACGGCGGGGAGGGGCTGCACCTCGTGCTGCTTGCCCAGCCGGTCTTTGGCGAGGAGAGGTTCCTCGCCCAAAGCGGCGTGCTGCGCTTAGACACGGCCGATTTTACGCTGGAGGCAGGCGATATCCGCGCGTACTTTCAAATAGCGGGCACTCCCATCGGCGAAGAGGACGCGGCGGCCATCCTCAAGGATACCGAGGGCTGGATCGCGGCGGTTTACCTCACGCTGCTGCATTACGACGGCGCCGAGAGCGCCCCGCGCGAAACCCGGAACATATACGCCCTGATGCGCGAAACCGTTTGGGCGCGCATGGAGGAGGAAGCACAAAAGCTCCTCCTTTTGCTTGCGCCCTTCTGGCGCTTTACCCGGCAGCAGTTGCTCTTTATGGCCCACTCGGACGAAATGCCGCCGTGCGGCCGCCGCGTACTCTCCTGCAAGGGTTTTGTGCGCCACGACCCGAAGGACGGATTTTATTACCCGCACGCCATACTTCATGAGCTGATCGGACAGATATTCAAAGAACAGGGCGAGACGTACCGGCGCGATGTCTACGCGCGCGCCGGGCAGTGGCATGAAAGGGCCGGGGATAAAATCGCCGCAGTGGAATGCTATTACAGGGCGCGCGCCTTTGAGGCGCTTTTCTCGCTCAACCTCGAGGATGTGGAACTCCAAAGCGCGGGGGACGCGTTCGTCGGCCTAATGGAGGACGTCATAGAAAATTGCCCCGATGAGATCAAGCTGCGCCACCCCATGACGCTGCTCACCTTTGCCTATGAGCTTTTTTCGGCGGCGCGGCACGAGCGCTTCCTCGCCCTGTGCGACGAGATCGAGGCGCTTATCCCGCGTACGGCGTTTGACGAGAAGGAGAAAAACGCGCTTTTTGGCGAACTCGCCCTGGCAAGGAGCTTTGCCGCCTACAACGACATCGAGAAGATGAGCCGCCAGCACCAGACGGCCTACCGCCTCATCGGCGGGCGCTCGCGCATGGTGGACACCTCCGTGCCTTGGACGATGGGCTGCCCCTCGGTGCTCTACATGTTCCACCGTGGCGCGGGGAAGCTTTCCCACGAGCTCGGCTGCATGGAGCGCTGCCTGCCCGATTATACCCGGCTCACGGAGAACCACGGCGCGGGCGCCGACCTCTTGATGAAGGCCGAAACGCTCCTTTTCCAAGGCGATTGGGAGGAAGCAGAGCTCATCGCGCTTCGCGGCGCGTATGTTGCGCAGAGCGCACGGCAGACGAGCTTATTGCTCTGCGCGCGCTTCCTCCTCGGGCGCATCGCGCTCATGCGGGGGGACGACGCGTCTTTTCTCGCGGCCATAGGCCAAATTGAGCAATGCGCGCAGGCGGGGCCGCCTTCCCTGCGCGCAACAGCGGAGCTGGCGACGGCCCATCTGCTGCTTTGTGCCGGGCGCCCGGAGGAGATCGCCCCATGGCTCAAGCAGGGGAATCTTGCCGCGCGGGGCCTGCTCGCCCCGGCTGTTCCCTACGCGCAGGCGCTGCATCTTGCGTACTGTCTGGAAATTAAGGATTATAAGCGGCTCTACAGCCTGGCGGACGTTTTCCTCGCCCGCGCCGAATACCAAAGCGTGCTGATTCCCCGCGTTTACATCCATGCGCTCGTCGCCTGCGCGCGCCATCGCGAAGGAGACGGGGAGAATGCGCGCGAAAGTCTGCGGCGCGCGCTCGACCTCGCGCTGCCGGACGGTTTGCTCTTTCCCTTTGCCGAATTCTGCGCGCAGCTTCTGCCCGTGCTCAACACGCTGCCTGGGGTGTTGCGGGAGGAGGACGCGCGCGCCATATGCCGCCTCGCCTGCCTCATAGGGCGCGCGAAGGAGCAAATTCAAAACGCCGCCCGCTCAGGGCAGCGCCCCTATGCGCTCACACAGCGCGAGCATGAAATTGCCCTGCTGGCCGCGCAGCGCAGGAGCAATGCGGAAATCGCGCAGCTCACCTGCCTTTCCCTCGCGACGGTACGCACGCATCTAAGACTCGCCTACGGAAAGATGGGCATCGACACCGCTTCCAAGAACAAGCGGAACCTGCTTGCGGAAAAACTGAAACTGTAAAACTCATCCATAAGGGATGATGTGCCCGGAAACGGCCTGCTGTACAATACTCTACTGGCGGGCCGTTTCTTCGCGCAAAAAACGCGCCGCCCGTTGAAGGCCCGGCCGAAAAAGCAAAGACGGATTTGGAGGAACACAATGAATAAAAGACTTATCGCCCTGCTCCTGTGCCTGCTGCTTGCAGGCAGCGTGCTCAGCGCGTGCCAGCCGAAGGAAACCGGCAAGGATCCCGTGGGAGAAAACACCCAACCGCCCGCACAGGAAACCACCTTCAAGGTTACGGTGGTCAATCAGTCCGGCTACATTTTCAACGAGCTCTACGTATCCCCCATCGCGGAAAACGCGTGGGGCGCGGATCACCTTGGCAGCACCAACATCCTCAAAAACAACGGCTCCTACGAGATCACGCTGGAAAAGTACAGCTTTGACAATTTCGACATCAAAGTGCTCGACGAGGACGGGGACACCTATGTGTTCACCTATGTTCCCCTCAAGGCCGGCACGCAGGTGACCATTTCCTTTGAGGACGGCCTCGTCGCCAATGTTCTGGGCGCGGACGGCGCCGAAGCCGCGGTTGCGGGCACGCTCGGCAGCGATTCCGGCTCCGATCCGGGAGATACCGGAGATGTGGAAGACTATACCACCGAGCCTTTTGTCTTTACGATTTACAACGAGTCCTCCTACGACATCTACGCGATTTACATGATGCCCGCCTATACCGACGGCGAGGGCGTGGATATCCTGCCCAGCGTGCTTGCCGCGGGCGAGAACTACACGTTTGAAGCCTCCGTCGCGGGTACGGACTACGAGGGGATCACGGATTGGACGCTGCGCGTCGTGGACGTGGACGGGGACGAAAGCGCCTCCTACGACGTGTTTGACCCGTGGCTGCTCAACTATGTGGACATCACATGGGATTCGAGCGTCGGCGGCTACGCCTGCGGCTTCGTATACTGAGCTTTTAAAAGCAAGGGTTGAAAAAGGCGGCACAGGGGGAGCCGCCTTTTTGCGTGTCGGTGGAGGGCGGCGGCGAGCCGAATCGCATTTGCGCGAATGTTCGCTTCGTCATCGTGTAAAAACCGGCATTTCAAACGGCGGGTTATGGTATATAATAAACTAAATACCGGATAGCGAGGTGTGTTGTAAATGGAAAAGCCCCGCCCCCGTTGGAGCATTGCCCTAATCGTCTGCAGCGCCGCGCTTCTGGCGCTTTACGCGCTCGCGGTCATACTCAGCCTGCTCCATTTGCAGGCGGGAAGCGCGGCCGCCCCTATACAAAGATTTTTGCCGCAGGGCGCAACGCTCTCCTGCATCGAACTGGCGCTGGGCATAGCGGGACTCAACGCCCGCAAGTGGAAAAACCAAAGCACGCGTCCGCTTTTTATCCTCGCCCTCGTCACAGGCCTCACATTTACCCTGCCCTTTTTCACACAACTGCGCAGATTCCCGAGTGAATCCCCGCTCAACCTCGCGCACGCCTGCTTTTACACCGTCAATCTGATCTGCCTGTTTGGATATGCTGTTGCCTTTAGGGGCAGGCGAAAGATCGATGTAAGCAACGCATGAGCAGGCGCTTTCACGCGATCGCCTTCGTGATTCCCCATACAAGCACGCCGAACAGGCCCCATATGAGCGAAAAGCGCAGGCATATCTGCCCCATGAAGTTATAGGGCACGGCTGCGTAATCCCACACGTTGAGCTTAAGTTTTACGTTGACGACGAGACCGAAGGCGAGCTCCACCGCGCTGATCACCGCCGCGCCGCAAAGATACGCTGCCCACACCGGAACGTGGAAATTGGAAAAAATAAGGTAGAGCAGCATGGCGCAAAGCCCGCCCGCAAGCCCCATCGAGCAATGCGTGCGCCTTCGAAAGAGAAGCTCCAGCCCCATATAGCTCATGCCGCCGAATAAAAATACCAACGCCGCCATGCGCATAGTATCCGGCGGGCGCGGCGGGGTTATGCGGGCACGGCGGTTTTTCCATCCGGCCATGAACCCTTAACGTAACAAACTCACGGAAGCAAAACGCCGCCTGATTTATGCTGAATAAAAAGGGAGGATCTTTTGGCATGGAAAAATCAAACACGCAAAAATGGTTCTTTAAATATCTGCCTGTGGCGATACTTACGCTCGCCGGGGCGGCGGGCGGTTATCTCTACTACCGCTTCGTGGGCTGCGCCAGCGGCGCATGCCCTATCAGTGCGAACCCCGCCCTGTCCACGCTTTACGGCGGCGCGGTCGGCTTTCTTATCGGCAGCGCCGTCACGCCGGATAAAGGGAAATGACCCGCACGCAGAACAAATAGTTTAGCGCTTATACAGAAAAGGGATTGCGCATTTTGCCGGTTGTGCCTATAATAAGGGAGGCGATATCCTCATTTGAGTATAACGTATCTGATTGGACGGATTGAGAAATGGAAAAGATACCCACGGAAATGGAGACGGCGCGCGGCAGCGCGCATAAAAAGCCCGTGCGTATGCTGCTGATACTGGCGGCCATACTCCTTTTTATTTTCCTCGCCTCCTTCTCACTGGGGCGTTACGGCGTACCCATAGGGGAGGTGGCGCGCATCCTTATAAACCGCGTGATCCCGCTTGAGGTCACGTGGACAAGCCAAATGGAGGCGGCCGTGGTCAACGTGCGGCTACCGCGCATCCTCATCGCCTGCCTCGTGGGCTGCTCGCTCTCCGCCGCGGGGACTTCCTATCAGGGCGTTTTTCAAAATCCCATGGCCTCGCCGGACATACTGGGCGCCTCCTCGGGCGCGGCGTTTGGCGCGGCGCTTGCGATACTTTTCGGCCTTTCCTCGCGCATGATCACCGTGTCCGCGTTCGCGTTCAGCATGGCGACGGTGCTGCTTGTGTTCCTCATCGCACAGCGCGCGCCGGGCCTTCGCGTGGTCAACCTCATACTAGCGGGCATCATGGTCGGCTCCCTCTTCACCGCGTGCACGTCGTACATCAAGCTCGTGGCCGACCCAAGCAACCAGCTCCCCGCCATCACCTATTGGCTCATGGGCAGCCTTTCCGGCTCCAAGCTGCATACGGTCGCCTACGCAGCAATACCCATGGCAATCGGCCTCGTTCCGCTCTACTTCCTGCGCTGGCGCATCAATCTGCTCACACTGGGCGATGAGGAGGCAAAAACCCTCGGCGTCAACACCAATGCGCTTCGCTTTGCCGTCATACTCTGCTCCACGCTCGTCACCGCTGCAAGCATCTCCGTCAGCGGCATGATCGGCTGGGTCGGTCTCGTGATCCCCCACCTTTCCCGCAAGCTCGTGGGCAGCAATTACCGCTATCTCATGCCCGCTTCCATGCTCGCGGGCGCGGCGTTCCTGCTGGTGGTGGACAATGTTTCAAGGAACCTTCTCGCGGTGGAAATCCCCATCGGCATCCTCACGGCCTTTATCGGCGCGCCGTTCTTCATCTACCTCATCTGCAAGCGAGAGAAAACGCTGTGAGCATTTATGTTGAAAAACTCGGCTTCTCCTACGGCGAGCGCCCGGTGCTCACGGACGTTTCCTTCGGCGCGGGGAACGGGAGCCTGCTCGCCGTGCTCGGCCCCAACGGCGTGGGCAAGACCACGCTCTTTCGCTGCATACTCGGCCTTTTGCACGGCTATACGG
>JAEWMV010000159.1 GCA_023393045.1 Bacillota bacterium
AGCATAGAGGCGTCCTGCGCGCCCGTGAGCTCGTCGATAAGAAACTTGGGCAGCACGACGTTGGCGATGAGCTGCGCGCCGCCGAGCAGGGAGGAGCCCAGCAGCAAAAAGATGTAGGCGGGGGAGACGTCCCACGCGAGTTTGAGGAACATGGAAAGCTTCTTTGTCGCCTTCATGCTTACTTCGCCCCCTCGCCCACGCCCTGCGTGTAATATTTGCCCTGCACGGTGAACATTTCGCAGTACTTGCCGCGCTTTGTCATCAGTTCGTCATGCGTGCCCTCCTCCGCGATATGCGCGCCGTCGAGGAGTACGATCCTGTCGCAAAAGCGCGTGCTTGCGAGCCGGTGGGAGATGTAGAGCGCGCTCTTGCCGCCTGTCAGCTCGTCAAAGCGCTCATAGATGTCCTGCTCTGCCAGCGCGTCGAGCGCGGCCGTGGGTTCGTCCATGACCACCATGTTCGCGTTTTTATAGAGCGCGCGGGCGATGGAGAGCTTTTGCGACTCTCCGCCGGAGAAGATGGCGCCCTCCTCGTCTATGACCTTGAGCATGATGGTGTCAAGCCCCTTGGGGAGGGAAGCGACCTTTTCCCAAAGCCCTGCCTTCCTGAGCGCGTCCTCGGCGCGCGCCCTGTCCGCGTTTTCGCAGCCGGCCACGTTTTCGAGCACCGTGTAGGCGAGGACGTTGACCTCCTGAAATACTGCGGAGAACATAGAAAAGAGCGCTTTTTTAGAGAACTCCCCGATCGGTATGCCGTTGATGAGTATTTGCCCTTCGTCCGCATGGAAAAGCCCGGTCATGAGCTTGACGAGCGTGGATTTTCCCGCGCCGTTCACGCCCACGAGCGCGAGGCGCTCGCCCTTATGGATGGTGAGATTGAGATGTTCGAACACATATTTCTCGCTGCGGGGATATTTGAAAGAAACGTCGCGGAACTCAACTTCGAGCGTGTCGCCCTCGACGGGACCGCGCGCGCCCTGCACGCCCTCGAAATCCGTGTCGAGGAAGTTAAAAAGCTCATGGACGTATTCGCCCTCGTTGAGCATGGTCGTAATTTCGGTAGTGAGGTTTTTGAGGTTGAGGGAAAGCGCCACGGCGGCGGCAAGGTACATGGAGAAGTCTGCGATGCTCATGCCGCGCACCACCTCGCGCACGATGAGGCCGTAGGTCGCCGCGTCGCTTACAAGCAGCGTCGCAAGGCCGATGAAGCCGAGCAGGTATTCCCGTCTCGCGATGAGCGCGTGGATGTCCACATAGCCCTGTATCTCGCGCTTGCAGTTGTCGATGACCCGTTCGCGAAGGCCATACACGCGGATGTCCTTGCCGTAGGCAAAGTCGTGCGTCGTGCGCAAAAAGTAATCCATCCGGCGCTCCGCGTGGCCAAGTTCCTCCCGCTTTGCAAAGCGAAAAGCGTGCACCTTGCGGCTGATGTAGGCGATCGCCGCGATGTTGACGAGTATCGCGGCGAGTATGAGCGGGTTTTTGAGGCCGATGAACACGGCGAGCACAGCGACTGTGAGGAGGATGGCGGGCGCGCGAAAGAGCGCGCGGTAAACCGCCTCCACGCCGTTGTCGTTGCTGCTGGTCGCGGTGAACGCTTTCTGGTGTGCATCGAAGAACTTATCATCCTCGCAGTTGGGATAGTCCATGCGAAGGAGACTGCCGAACATGCTGCCGATGTAGTCGATGCGAAGCCGCG
The DNA here is from genome assembly GCA_023393045.1 of Bacillota bacterium. Taxonomy (GTDB): domain Bacteria; phylum Bacillota; class Clostridia; order Christensenellales; family CAG-138; genus Phil1. The sequence goes on from JAEWMV010000159.1 coordinate 1,699, forward strand.
TCAGCCGCATGTAGGAAGTTTGAAAACTGACGTTTTTTAAAAAGGAAAGCAGCGTCGACGCAAGGAAGAAAGCGCCCACAATGTAGAACAGGTATTCCGGCCTCGCCTGCCCCGTCAATTCGCCGATGACGAGCTTTGGCAGCAGCACAGGAGGCAGGGGAAGTATGGCGGCGCCCAAAGTGTAGAGCGCAAAAAGAGCGAACAGTGGGCGGTCGTTCGCTGCGGCGTTGGCCAAAAGCCGATTGATTGTTTTACGGAAAGGATAAGATTGCTTCATATGTGCCATCATAGCATAAACGTAGGCGGAACAAAAGCAACTATTGATTTCGCCCGTTGCGGTTGCGCAACCGACGAAAATAAACCGGCCATAAGGCCGGCTGACAATTTAAAGGATAGCTTTATTTTTCAGAGGCGGCGAGCTTTTTGGCGAGCTGGGCCTTCTTGCGGTTGGCGGCGTTCTTGTGGATGACGCCCTTTGCCGCGGCCTTGTCCACGGTGCTGACGGCCTCGGTATAAACGGATTGGACGGCAGTCTTGTCGCCCTCGGCGATGACGGCGTCGAACTTCTTCACCACAGTCTTTGTGCGCGAGGTGATCGCGCGGTTATTCAGGTTCTTTTTGGCGGTGGTGCCCACGCGCTTCAAAGCGGATTTATGGTTTGCCAAAGTGGTTTTCCCCCTTTTTTTACTCGAACATTGTGCATTATATCATGCGTTACTATGCTTTGCAAGCATATTTTCACAGGTTTACAGCCTGTTTTTTCCTTTTGTATAGCGCGGCAACTGCGCGGAAAAGCTACAACATGAAACATTGAAGGGAGCGGGAAGATGAGCGCAGTCATACGCACGGATCTTGCCATGGAGGCGCGCGAGCTGCATCCGGAACTTGCGGGCGTCGAGGAGGAAACTTTCACGCGGGACAATGTGAGCGTTTCCCGCATCACGATCACTTCCATGCAAGCCGCCGAGGCGCTTGAAAAGCGCATGGGCAGATACGTCACGCTCGACGCGCCCGAGCTCGCGCTCAAACCCACGGGGCTTTTCGAGGCTGTTTCCCGCGAGCTTGCGCGTGAGCTTGTTTTTTTGATGGGCAACCTCGCGCCCGACGCGCCCGTTCTGGTCGCGGGGCTCGGCAACCGCGCCGTCACGCCCGATTCCCTCGGCCCGCGCGTCGCGGACGCCATCTACGTCACGCGCCACATCAAGCAATATATGGCGGACGCTATGCCGGAAACCGTGCGCGAGGTGAGCGCGCTCGCCCCCGGCGTATTGGGCATGACGGGCGTGGAGACCCGTGAGATCATACAGGGCGTGGTCGAGCGCACGAAGCCCGCGCTCATCATCGCCGTGGATTCGCTCGCCTCGCGCAGGGCGGCACGCATCAGCACCACCATACAGCTCACGGACACGGGCATCTGCCCGGGCGCCGGCATCGGCAACATCCGCTGCGGCCTCAACGACGAAACGCTCGGTGTGCCCGTTATCGCCATCGGCGTGCCCCTCGTCGTGTACGCCGGGACCATCGCGCGCGACACCATCAGCCTCATTGCGGACGAAACCGGCCGCCATGCCGAGGAGGAGCACATCAAGGATCTTGCGGACAAGCTCATCCGCGAGCACATCGGGGAGCTCATCGTCACCCCCAAGGAGATCGACGCGCTCGTCGCCGACATGACGAAAATCGTCGCGGACGGCATCAACCGCGCGCTGCTCGGCATGGATTATATGGGCGTGAGGACGCTTATCGCATAAAGTTGTCCACCGTCTCATAATATGGGGACGGGAGGATGTACCTATGCGAGCGAAAAGTCGCGCCGTATGGCGCAAAACGAACACAAAAGCCAAGGGCTGGCTTGCGGCGGTTCTTATCGGACTGTGCGGAATCATTCTCCTCGTGACGGCGGCCATGAAGCTCATCGACGCCGCGCGCGAGGGCGGCAAGCAAATCGAGGCCACGCCCAAGCCTACGCTCAGGCTCGAACGGGCGGACGTGGACGAAAACGTGGATATCGGCTTTCTCATGGAGCTCATCGGCACGGAGGAGCCCAAAAGCCCGGACATCAACCTCACAGGCGACGAACCCCGGGTGCTCATCTATCACACGCACACCAAAGAGGGCTACTTTCCCTCGGAGCAATATAATTATGAGCCTGACCGCAAAGACTGGCGCAACCAGGACGATTCGATGAACATCGTCACAGTGGGCGAGCGTTTGGCGCAGCAGCTTCGTGATGTCTACGGCATAGAGGTCATACACGACACCACCAACCACGAGCCGCCCAAGCTTTCCACCTCATACTCGCGTTCGCTCGAAACCATGCTTTATTACAAGGAGAAATATCCGAGCATCACGCTGTTCATCGACGTGCACAGGGACTCATTCGAGGATCCAGTCATCCCCACGGGCTATGTCGTCATAGACGGCGAGGAGGTCGCGCGCATCATGTTCGTCGTAGGAACAGGCAAGGGGGCGACGGGCACAGGCTTTGCCGAAATGCCGGACTTCGCCTCCAACTACGCGCTCGCCAAGCGCCTCACGGAATACCTGCTCAAAATTGATGACGGGCTTGCACGCAACATCCGCGTCAAGGCGGGGCGGTACAACCAGCATGTGTCGAGCACCTGCCTGCTGGCGGAGATGGGGCACAACGGTAATACGCTCGAGCAGGCGCTCAACGCGGCGGACTATCTCGCCGCCGCCATCGCCAACGCCGCCAATCTGGACGCGAAACCGGGGCAGGCCGTATTGCCGCTGACCCCCTGATGGTGTATCATTTGCTTAGAACAAGCCCGGAGGTGCAGCCATGGTCATCCATATCGACACGAAGAACACGAGCCTTATCATGGACGCGGCGCCCGGCGGCCGCCTTGCCCTGCTGCATTATGGGACAAGGCTCCGGCCGCAATCCGATTACGCCGCGTTTGCGGACAGGCACGACGTGCCCTCCGGCGGCGGCACCGTGGCGGCGGACAGGGACGACGCGAACTTCTGCCTCGACGACGCGCGTCTTCTTTTCGGCACGCTCGGGCGGGGCGATTTCCGCGAGTCCGCAGCGGAGTTTTTGTTTGCGGACGGGTCGGTGACGACGGACTTTCGCGTGGAGGGATACGAGCTTATCGAGGGAAAACCGCAGATCAAGGGGCTGCCCTCCGCCGTCGCGGGGGAGGGGGTGAAAACGCATGCCGTCACGCTCTTCGATGCCGCCGCAAAGCTGCGCGTCAAGCTGTATTTCACCGCGTTCTATGAATGCGACGTCATAACGGAACGAATTGGGTACGTCAACGCGGGCAGCTTGCCCGTCATGCTTCGCCGCGCCATGAGCGCGCAGCTTGATTTGCCCGTGGAAGGCTATACGCTCACGACTTTTACCGGCGCCTGGGCCGCGGAGAGGAACAGGACGGAGCGTACGCTCTGCACGGGCGTGTTCGTCAACGATTCCAAACTCGGCGCGAGCTCCGCCAGGGCAAATCCCTTCGTGATGCTCTCCGAGCCCGGCGCGGACGAGGAGCGGGGGAAAGTCTACGCTTTCAACCTCGTTTACAGCGGCAACCACGCGGAGATATTCGAGCAGTCGTTTGCGTCAATCACGCGCGCGCTTATCGGCGTCAATCCATCCGGTTTCTCGTGGACGCTCGAACCGGGGGAGAGCTTCCATGCGCCGGAGGCCGTGATGAGCTTTTCCGACGCGGGCTTCGGCGCGCTCTCGCGCAGCATGCACCGCTTCGTACGCTGGCACATCGTGCGCGGGGAGTGGCGGGATAAGGAACGTCCTGTGCTCGTCAATAACTGGGAAGGCACGTGGATGGATTTCGACGAAAAGAAGCTCCTTGCCATCGCAAGGGAAGGCGCGGACGCGGGCGCGGAGCTCTTCGTGATGGACGACGGCTGGTTCGGCGCGCGCGACGACGACCGCCGCGCGCTGGGCGACTGGTTCGTGAACACGAAAAAGCTGCCGCACGGCCTTGACGGGCTGCAAAAAAAGCTTGCCGCGATGGGCTTTCTCTTCGGCATATGGGTCGAGCCTGAGATGGTCAATGAGGACAGCGACCTCTATCGGATGCACCCGGACTGGGCGGTGCAATCGCCGGGCAGGGAACCCGCGCTCGGGCGAAACCAGCTTCTTCTCGACCTGACGCGCGAGGACGTGCGCAATTACATCGTCAATTCCATGAGCCGCATTTTTGCAAGCGCTGATATCGCCTATGTCAAGTGGGATTACAACCGCAATTTCGCGGACATGTACACGCCCTCTCTGCCGCCCGAGCGGCAGGGGGAGTTCGCGCACCACTATATGCTGGGATTGTATGAGATACTCGAAATCCTCGTCGCGCGCTTCCCGAAGATACTTTTCGAGTCCTGCGCGAGCGGGGGCAACCGCTTTGACCTCGGCATGCTCTGCTACATGCCCCAGATCTGGACGAGCGACAATACGGACGCGCTCTGCCGCGTGGACATTCAGGAGGGCACGAGCTTCGCCTACCCGCTCTCGGTCATGGGCGCGCATGTTTCCGCCTCGCCCAGCCAAAGCGCGCTTCGCCGCACGCAGATAGAAACGCGCTTCAACGTGGCGGCTTTCGGGCTTTTGGGCTATGAAATGGATATGACGGAATTGACGAGCTTCGATTTCAAGTGCGTAAAGGCGCAGATAGAATGGTATAAGGCGCACAGGCGCATTTTGCAGTTCGGCGATTTTTACAGGATTCCCGTGCCCGGCGCGGGGAACAAACGCGTGTGGATGTGCGTGTCACCGGACCGCCGCGAGGCCGTGGCAATGTTCTTCCAGCAGACGGCGCAGGCCGCGCGCACGCGGGATATACTGCCCATGCGCGGGCTTGACGACGCGCTGGACTATACCGTGACCGGGCGGGAGCAGTACATCGCCATTTCCGCCTTCGGCAGCCTTGTCAAACACGCGCTGCCCGTGAAGCTCAGCGGGGACGGCGCGGCGATGGCCATGCTCTCCTCGCGCTACATGTTCCCCATGACAAAGGAGAGCTATGTTGCGGGCGGGGACGTGCTCAACAAGGCCGGGCTGCGCCTCAAGCAGCAGTTCGGCGGCACCGGCTATAATGAAGAAATCCGTGTTTTGGGCGATTCCGGCTCGAGAACGTATGAAATAAAGGCCATAGAGCCCTCAGCAGGCAAGGATCAATAACGCTTCCTCGAGCTTGTCGAGCGCCTTTGCACGTCCCGTGAGCTGGAGCGTCGCCACGTCGCAGAGCGCCTTTGCGCAGCGATTGAGCGGTTCCGTGCGGGAGGGGCTCATCAGCCGCGCCGCCTCGTACACGCGGTAAGCGTAGCCGCCGCTCACGCCGAGGTTGCCCACGATAAAATCCTTGGCCCGCTTTTTTTCGATGAGCCTTCGCGCCTGTAGGATGAGCCGCGCTTTTTCCCCGATGCGCGCGGCGATTTCCATGGGCTGCTCGCCGTCGCGCACGAGGCCGCGAAGGGAGGCAAAACCGTCCTTCGTCCTGCCAGAAAGCACATGGTCGAGCACGGAGAATACGACGAAATCAAGGTCGCGCGTCACGACCTTCGATATGATTTGCTTCGTGATCGCATTGCCATCGCCCGCATAGGCGGCGGCCTTTTGGAATTCGTTGTTGAGCTTTGAGCAATCCGTGCCCGCGAGCGACACGAAGAAGTCCGCGTCCGCGTCAGAAATCAAAACGCCGTGCTGATTCGCCTGCTGGCGCACCCAGCGGGAGGCGTCCGATTCGCCCAGGGGCGCAAAATGGACGGCGCGCTTGGCCGTCTCCATCGCCTTGACGAAAGCGAGGCGCTTGTC
>JAEWMV010000191.1 GCA_023393045.1 Bacillota bacterium
GCCAAAGCGCGCGCGGTTGTCCACCTCGATGCCAAAGCGCTCCGCAAACCCTTGAAAGAAGCGGTCGAACGTGGCGTGATAGCGGTAGCCGCAGTCGAGTACCGTGCCCTTCATGATGGAATCCCCGTATATTTTCGCCCGTATCGTCTGCTGCATTTTCATGTGCCCTCCTTAACATGCGCGCCATAATGTTCAAGATTACGCCGTAATCTGGTAATCGATACTAGTATAAACAGATTATATACGCATGACGCCGCAATGTCAACGCTGTTTGACGGTTTTTATAAACTTATGCTATAATGACAGCATGCTGCACAGGGAGGAAAAATATGCAAATCACGCGGGAAAAAGCTGCGTCTTTTCACTGCCCGAGATGGAACGAGCTGCCGGGCATTCCGCTCTATATGGATCAGGTCATACTGGTGCTGGATGAATCCCTCGCGCTCTTCGCGGAGGAGGACGGGCATGTGGTGACCGCCACGATGATCAACAACTACGTCAAGCAGAAGGTGATCATCCCCCCGGGCGGCAAGCGCTACGGAAGGGAACAGATGGCGACGCTCATCATGCTCTGCCTCTTGAAGCGCGTGTTTTCCATCAACGAAACCATGGGCCTGATCGGCCTTTTCACGGAGAACGCCGCGCTGGGCGACGCTTACGATGTTTTTTGCGCCGAGTTTGAGGCGGCGCTTACCAACACGTTTTCAAGGGACGACGGGGAGGAAGAGGGCGGCTTTGGCGCCGCTGAGGCGACGCAGGGCGGCCGCACGGCGATCGCGGCGCTCGCCGGAAAACTGCACGCGCAGGGCGTTATCGCCGACTGGCAGGAAAAGCAAAAAGCCGCGAAGGAACTCCTCGCAAAGGAAAAGAAAACGGAGGGAAAAAAATAAGTTACAACATTTCATTATAATTGCAAAGCATGTTTCGTTATGATAAGCTATACTGACGACTGCCTGTCCGCAATTTGTAATTTGTGGGCTGCGTCGAAAGGAAGCTTATTTTTGTGACGGAGGATTTTATGGCAAGCATCGATAGGCTCGAGGGAAGCAAGGTAAAGCTGACCGTCGAGGTGGGCGCGGAGGTTTTCGAATCCGCGGTGGAGAAAGCGTATTTCAGGACGAGAAAGAACATCACCATCCCGGGTTTCCGCAAGGGGCACGCGCCGCGCAAGGTCATTGAGAACGCATACGGTTGGGAAGTCTTCTTCGAGGACGCCTTCGATATAGTTTATCCGGACGCTTACAAAGCGGCGGTAGAGGAAAATAACGTTGTGCCGGTCGACCAGCCTGATCTTTCCATCGTCGAGGCCGAAAAGGGAAAAAACGTAATTTTCACCGCCACCGTGGCCGTAAAGCCCGAGGTGACGCTCGGCCAGTACAAGGGTATAGAAGTAGAAAAGCGCGAGTATAATGTTACGGATGAAATGGTGGAAGCTGAAATCGACCGCGAGCGCGAGAAGATCGCCCGTATGATCGATGTGGAACGCCCCGTCGCCGACGGCGACGAGGTTGATCTCGATTATTCCGGCGCGGTGGACGGCGTAAAGTTCGAAGGCGGCACCGCCGAGGGGCAGACGCTCGTCATCGGCTCCAAAACGTTCATACCGGGCTTTGAGGAGCAGATGCTGGGCATGGCCGTCGGCGAGGAGCGCGATCTGAGCGTGAAGTTCCCGGACGAGTACCACAGCGAGGAGCTCAAGGGCAAGGACGCCGTGTTCCACGTCAAGGTGAACGCCGTGCGCGTCAAGGAGCTGCCCGAGGCGGACGACGACTTCGCGCAGGATGTTTCCGATTGCCAGAGCATTGCGGAGCTGCGCGAAAAGAAGCGCGCGGAGCTTGTCGAAAAGGAAGCCCAAAACGTGAAAATAGCCAAGGAAAACGACGTGATCCGCGTCGCCGTGGAAAACGCGTCCGTCGAAATACCCGACGCGATGGTGGAGCGGCAGGTGGAGCGCATGCTCAGCGATTTCCGCTACAGGCTCAGCATGCAGGGCATATCGCTCGAGGATTACGCGAAATATACCGGCATGGAGATTGCCTCCATGCGCGCCGAGATGAAGGGGGACGCCGCGTCCCGCGTCAAGAGCCAGCTTGTGCTCGAGGCGATCACCAAGGCCGAGGACGTCAAGGCTCCTGCGGAGGAAGTCGATGAAAAGATCGACGAGTACGTCAAGCAGTTCGGCGAAAAGGCCGAGGACATCAAGGGCAAGCTCACCGAGGCAGACCGGTCTTATTTCGAGGACCAGGTCGTGCTCGACAAGACCATAGACCTGCTTGTCTCAAGCGCCGTGGAGGTTGGAAAAGCCAAGCAGAAGAAGGAAAAAACCAAGCAGGATAAACCCGAGCAGGAAAAATCTGAGCAGGAAAAGCCCAAGGCGAAAGCAAAGGGCAAGAAGCAGCAGGCCGAGGCGGGAGAAGCCGAGTAAGCGCCTGCCGCGTATCTTAATGTTGGAGGTGAAATTATGAGCAACCTGGTACCCATCGTTGTGGAGCAGACCAATAAGGGCGAGCGTTCCTACGATATCTATTCGCGCTTATTGAAGGACAGGATCATCTTCCTCAGCGGAGAGGTGGACGACGATACGGCAAACCTCATCGTCGCACAGATGCTCTTCCTCGAGGCGGACGATCCCGACAAGGACATCAGCCTCTACATCAACAGCCCGGGCGGTTCCATCACCGCGGGCCTTGCGATATACGATACGATGCAGTACATTAAATGCGACGTGGCCACCATCTGCGTGGGCCTCGCCGCGAGCATGGGCGCGTTCCTCATCGCGGCGGGCGCGAAGGGCAAGCGCAAGGCGCTGCCCAACGCCGAGGTCATGATACACCAGCCCTCCGGCGGGGCGCGCGGTCAGGCGACCGACATCGCCATACAGGCGGAGCAGATCGTTAAAACGAAGGAAAGGATGAACCGTATCCTCTCAGCGCGCACCGGTCAGCCGTATGAGCGGGTGGCGGCGGATACGGAGAGAGACAATTATATGACAGCCGAGGATGCGCTCGCATACGGTATCATAGACGAGATCATTCCTCCGAGGAGGTAACCAATGGCAAAAACCGACGATAAAGGAACCGTGAGATGCTCGTTCTGCGGCAAGTCGCAGGATGAGGTACACCGCATCATCGCGGGGCCGGGCGTATACATCTGCACCGAGTGCATCGAGCTGTGCCGCGAGATCATCGAGGACGATGTGGAGACGGAGCATAAGGATTTAAAGGATATCCCCAAGCCCCATGACATCGTTGAGATACTCGGCCAGTACGTAATCGGGCAGGATGCCGCCAAGCGCGCCCTTGCGGTCGCGGTCTACAACCACTATAAACGCATCGACGCAGCCTCGTCCAAGGACGACGTGGAGCTGCAAAAGAGCAACATCGTGATGCTGGGGCCCACCGGCTGCGGCAAGACGATGCTCGCTGAAACTTTGGCTAAAATACTCGACGTGCCCTTCGCCGTGGCGGACGCCACCTCGCTTACCGAGGCGGGTTACGTGGGCGAGGATGTGGAGAACATACTCCTCAAACTCATCCAGGCGGCGGATTACGACGTGGACAGGGCAGAGAAGGGCATCGTCTACATCGACGAAATCGACAAAATTGCGAGGAAGAGCGAAAACCCCTCCATCACGCGCGACGTTTCGGGCGAGGGCGTGCAGCAGGCGCTTTTGAAAATCCTCGAGGGTACGGTGGCTTCCGTTCCGCCGCAGGGCGGCCGCAAGCACCCGCACCAGGAGTTCATCCAGATCAACACCACGAACATTTTGTTCATCTGCGGCGGCGCCTTCGCGGGCGTCGAGGACATCATCTCGCGCCGCACGGGCAAGAAGCTCATGGGCTTCGGCGCGAACGTGCAGTCCAACGTGGAAAAGGACGTGGGCGCGATATTGAAGAATATTTTGCCCGAGGATCTGCTCAAATTCGGCTTGATCCCCGAGTTCGTGGGCCGCGTGCCCATCATCGTCACCCTCGAGCAATTAAGCGAGAGTGCGCTCATCGACATACTCACCAAGCCCAAGAACGCGCTCACAAGGCAGTATAAGCGGCTTTTCGAGATGGACGGCGTGGAGCTTGAGTTCGAGCAGGACGCGCTCGTGGAGGTCGCAAAAAAGGCGATAGAGCGAAAGACGGGCGCGCGCGGCCTTCGCGCCATACTTGAGGACGTGATGCTGCAGATCATGTACGACATCCCCTCGCGCACGGACGTGAAGCGCTGTGTGATCACAAAGGACGTTATCGACAAGCTCGCCCCGCCGGTCATGATGCTCCATGCGGCGCAGCACAAGGCGCTCGCAAAGGGCGAGGTCGGCTAAACGTATCAACGCATCTGAAACGGCCTTCGAAAGAGGGCCGTTTTTTATATCCTTTTCCGTTGCGCAGAGATTTACAAAACGGACTTACCTCTTCGATTGATATATTGTAATGTATCAAGTAAAATATACAAGCATGATATTTGGAGGAAGCTTATGGGAAGAATGTTCGGAACCGACGGCGTGCGCGGAATCGCCAACAAGGAGCTCACCTGCGAGTTGGCAATGAAAATAGGCGCGGCGGGCGCGTACGCGCTCGCGAGTACGGTGCACAAGGCGCGCATACTCGTCGGTCAGGATACCCGGAGGAGCTCGGATATGCTCTCCCGCGCGCTCGCGGCGGGCATATGCTCCGTCGGCGGGGATGTGATAGACTGCGGCGTGATTCCCACGCCCGCCATCGCCTACCTCGCGCGGCTCTACGAGGCGGACGCGGCCGTGATGATTTCCGCGTCCCACAACACCTATGAATACAACGGCATCAAGTGGTTCAACGGGGAGGGCTACAAGCTTTCCGACGAGTTGGAGGATGAAATAGAGAATATCGTCAAGGGCGCAAGGGAACTTTCCCGCCCCGTGGGCGCGGGCGTCGGCCATTGCGTGGAGGCCAGGCGCGCCATTGAGGAGTATGAAGAATTTCTCATTTCCGCAGCCACGGCGCGCTACGACGGCAAGCACATCGTGCTCGACTGCGCCAACGGCGCGTCCTCGCGCATCGCGCGGAACGTTTTTACGGCTCTTGGCGCAACGGTGACCGCCTACGGGGACGGGCCGGACGGATACAACATCAACGACCTGTGCGGCTCCACGCATCCCGGAAGGCTGCAGGAGCTTGTTGCGGAGCTTGGCGGGGACGCGGGCTTTGCTTTCGACGGGGACGCGGACCGCGTGATCGCCTGCGACGAGTTGGGCAACATCGTCGACGGGGATAAGATCATGGGCATATGCGCGCGGCATTTGAAGGAAAACGGCAGGCTCGCCTCCGACACGCTGGTGCTCACCGTTATGTCCAACCTTGGCCTCAAGAAGCACATGCGGGACATCGGCGTCGCCGTGGAGGAAACGGCGGTGGGAGACCGCTATGTGATGGAGCGCATGCGCGAGAAGGGCTATGTGTTGGGCGGGGAACAGTCCGGCCATATCATCTTCCTTGACCTGAATACGACCGGGGACGGCATATTGACCGCCATACAGGTGATGAACATACTCTGCGAGAAGAACGAGCGCATGTCCCGCCTCGCCGCCGAGGTGCCCATTTACCCGCAGGTGCTCGTCAACGTCGTTCTGGACGCGAAGGATAAGGAAGCGGCGCTTGCCGACTCCGAGCTGAAGGCGCGTATTGAGAAGGCGCAGGCAGAGCTTGCGGACGAGGGCCGCGTGCTGGTGCGCGCGTCGGGAACGGAGCCGCTTATACGCATCATGCTCGAGGGCAGGAGCGAGGAGAAAATCCGCCGCCTCGCGCTCGACATGGCAAAAATACTTGAGGAAAAATACGCCGGAAGGATCAGGCAATGACACATATGATACAGAGGATCAGACTCGTATCCCCCGCGCCGGAGCATGAGGCGGACGCCGCCTGCTACGTTGCGGATTTCGCCGCGCTCAATGAGGAAATCCACGGCGGCGGCTCCATCAAAGAATTTGAAAGCTATGCGCAGTGGCTCGACTTCAATGAAAAAAACAAAAACTGGGAGACGGTGCGGCCGGGCTGGGTGCCGGGGGAAACGTTTTTCGGCGTGCGCGAGAGCGACGGCAGGATTGTGGGCATGGTCAACCTGCGCTACCATTTGAGCGATTTTCTCCTTCGCATAGGCGGCCACATCGGCTACAGCGTGCGGCCGGACGAGAGGCGTAAGGGCTACGCCACCCAGATGCTTGCCCTTGCCTGCGAAGTCCTGCGCGGCAGGGGCATCGAGCGCGTGCTCGTCACCTGCAACGAGGACAATGTCGCCTCCGCGGGCGTCATCAAGAAGAACGGCGGTGTTCTTGAAAGCTGCGAGAGGGATGAAGAGGACCAGAGAATGACGCAGCGGTATTGGATTGAAGGCTGAAGCATAAAGTAAAAGGACGGCCGCGGCCGTCCTTTTTGTGTCCCATAAATCAGAAATCTATCTGCTTTTCAATATAACTTACAAGCTCCACGATGGGCAACCTGATCTGGCCCATCGTGTCGCGGTCGCGCACCGTAACGGTGTTATCTTCCAGCGTATCGAAGTCGATGGTGATGCACATGGGCGTGCCGATCTCATCCTGCCTGCGGTAGCGCTTGCCTATCGCGCCGGAATCGTCATAATCCACCATGAAGCGCTTTGCGAGCGTTTGATAGACCTCCTGCGCCTTTTCGCCCAGCTTGTTCTTCTGCAGCGGCAGCACGGCCGCCTTATAGGGTGCGAGGGCGGGGTGGAGGTGGAGGATGTTGCGCACGTCGCCGCCCTCAAGGGTCTCCTCATCATATGCGTCGCAAAGGAAGGCGAGCGCCACGCGGTCCGCGCCGAGCGCGGGCTCCACGCAGTAGGGAACGTAGCGCGCGTTGGTAAAGGGGTCGAGGTATTCCATGTTCTCGCCCGAGTGCGCCGCGTGCGCCTTGAGGTCGAAGTCCGTGCGCGAGGCGACGCCCCACAGTTCGCCCCAGCCGAAGGGGAAGAGGAACTCGATGTCCGTCGTGGCGTTGGAATAGTGGGAAAGCTCCGCCTTTTCATGCTCCCTCATGCGTATGCTCTCTTCCTTCATGCCCAGCGCGAGGAGGAAATTTTTGCAGAATTCCTTCCAATGGGCATACCATTCGAGCTCCGTGCCCGGCTCGCAGAAGAATTCCATCTCCATCTGCTCGAACTCGCGCGTGCGGAAGGTGAAGTTGCCCGGCGTGATCTCGTTGCGGAAGGATTTGCCTATCTGTGCGATGCCAAAGGGGATTTTTCTCCGCGTGGTGCGCTGCACGTTCTTGAAATTGACGAATATGCCCTGCGCCGTTTCCGGGCGAAGGTAAATTTCATTCGCAGTGTCCTCGTTGACGCCTTGGAAGGTCTTGAACATCATGTTGAACTTGCGTATCGGCGTGAAATCGGCTTTCCCGCATTCGGGGCACTTGATGCCCTTTTCGGCGATGAAGGCCTGCATCTGTTCATGGCTCCAGCCGTCGGGGTGCACGTCGTTGAGGCTGTTTGCCGCGGCGTAATCCTCGATGAGCTTATCCGCGCGAAAGCGCGCCTTGCAGGACTTGCAGTCCATGAGCGGATCGTTGAAGTTGACCACATGGCCGGAGGCGATCCATACTTCCGGGTTCATCAAAATCGCGGAATCCATGCCCACGTTATAGGGGCTTTCCTGCACGAATTTGCGCCACCACGCCTTTTTCACATTGTTTTTGAACTCGACCCCCAGCGGGCCGTAATCCCATGTGTTGGCGAGGCCGCCGTATATTTCGCTGCCTGCGAAAATAAAGCCGCGGTTCTTGGAGAGCGCGACGATTTTGTCCATCGAAAAACGAGCCATGCGTGATTCCTCCCGGTTTATTTGAAACAGCAATATAATAACACCTATCACAGGCGGGGACAAGTCACAATTATTTCGCCCGTTGAGTAGTATATCGTAGCAATGCCCTGGGCATAAAAAGGAGGAAAGATAATGTTCTCTTTTGGTAACAATTGTGGCGGTAATAACTGGTGGTGGATTATCATCCTGCTGCTCTTTGGCGGCGGCTTCGGCTGCGGAAACAGCTGCGGTTGCAACAACGACTGCGGCAACGATCTTTGCTCGATAATCGTACCTCTCCTCATCATCAGCGGTCTGAGCAACTGCTTCGGCAACAACGACTGCGGCACCTGCAACACCTGCGGGACCGGCTGCGGAACCAACAGTTGCGGCTGCTGCTAAGGAGATGTAACACCACACAGGGGAACGCAATGGGTGGCCTCACGGCCGCCTTTTGCTTATACTGAAGGCGGTTCGAAAAGCGACAGCTTCTCCTTTCGCGTCATGCGCTTGAACTGGTTTTCCCGCCGCATGGCCTCGCCCTTTGTTTCAAACGCCTCGGAATAAACAAGCTCTACAGGCAGGCGGGCGCGCGTGTATTTCGCGCCCTTCGCGTCGTTGTGCGCCTTGACGCGCCGCGCGAGGTCGCACGCGTAGCCCGAATAGAGTGTGCCGTCCGCGCAGCGCAGGATATACGCGTAATGCATCACCAGCCGAGCGTCCCGTCCACGAGCACGAGATGGTAGCCCTTGATGAGCCGGGGCACATATTCCGTGATCAGCGTCACGCGGCACATGCGCTCCTTGCTCGCGCAGTCCGCGCATTTTCCCGTTTTGCCGCAGGGCAGGGTATCAAGGTGCAGCCGCCTCGCGTTTTGCGGGCAGGCCACGCTTTTGATGCGCTCCAACCCTTCCTCAAGGTTGGCGGCAAGCTTGTTCTTGCCGATGAAAAGCAAAACGTTCTCCGGCCCCATCGCCATGGAGGCCACGCGGTTGCCGCTGCCGTCTATGTTTATTAGCACGCCCTCCTCGGTGATGGCGTTGGTGGAGGCGACGTACCACTTCGCGCCGTTTGCCTTGCGCCGCACCGCGTCCTTCTCCCCGGCGGGCGCGTGGGTGTGGGAATAAAGCTCGTTGCCCCGCACCCTGAGCGCGTCGTAGAGCCCAAGCTCCTGCACGCTTACCGAACCGCCGAAGCCCACAGAGCCGTTGCCGATGAGCGCCATGCCGATCTGCTTGGCCTCGTCGGCATTTTTTGCGAAATGCACGGTGAAGCCGCGGCGCTCCAACTTGCGCGCAAACGCCTCGTCATTGCTGGAAAACATAGAATTGCCTCCGTTTCGCTGTGAAATCGATACGCTGAATCTATCACAAATGCGCCGCTATTGCAAATTCCTCCTTATTCAAGTATGATTTTACGAGATAAAAACTGGAGGAAGCCCATGGCATACGACCGAGAGCTTATCAGAAACTTCTGCATCATCGCGCACATCGACCACGGAAAGTCCACCCTGGCGGACAGGATGATCGAGCTGACCGACACCGTGGCGCGACGCGACATGGAGGCGCAGCTGCTCGACACGATGGACATCGAGCGCGAGCGCGGCATCACAATAAAATCCTCCCCTGTTCGCATGTTCTATACGCATGCGGACGGCAAACGCTATATGTTCAACCTTATCGACACGCCGGGGCATGTGGACTTCACCTACGAGGTCTCGCGCAGCCTGGCCGCCTGCGAGGGCGCGGTGCTCGTCGTGGACGCCACGCAGGGCATTGAGGCACAGACGCTCGCCAACGTTTATCTCGCGCTCGACAACGCGCTTGAGATCGTGCCTGTCGTCAACAAGATCGACCTCCCCAGCGCGGATGCGGAGCGCACCATTAAGGAAATCGAGGATGTGATCGGCCTTCCGGCGCAGGACGCGCCGCGCATCTCGGCCAAGCTCGGCACGAACGTGGCGGATGTGCTCGCCAAAATAGTCGAAATCGTCCCGCCGCCCGGTGGCGACAAGGACGCGCCGCTTCGCGCGCTCATATTCGACAGCATCTACGACAACTACAAGGGTGTGCTCTGCTATATACGCGTGAAGGAAGGCTCGCTCAAAGCCGGCGCGAAAATACGCTCCATGGCGACGGGCGCGGAGTTCGACGTCACGGAGGTGGGCGTGTTCATGCCGCAATTGAAGCCCACGGATTCCCTCGTCGCGGGCGAGGTGGGCTATGTGGCGGCCTCCATCAAGACCGTTTCCGAAACCAAGGTGGGCGATACGCTCACCGAAGTGGACAACCCCGCAAAGGAGCCGCTGCCGGGCTATAAGCACGTCAACCCAATGGTGTTCTGCGGCATCTATCCCGCGGACGGCGCGGATTATGAAAACCTCAAGGAAGCGCTCGAAAAGCTGGAATTAAACGACGCCTCGCTCACCTACGAGCCGGAAACCTCGCAGGCGCTGGGCTTCGGCTTCCGCTGCGGCTTCCTCGGCCTGCTCCACATGGAGATCATACAGGAGAGGCTGGAGCGCGAATTCGACCTCGACCTGGTCACGACCGCCCCCAGCGTCATCTATAAGGTCGTAAAGACCAACGGGACGGAGCTTACCATTGACAACCCCTCCAACCTGCCGTCCGCGGCGGAAATCGATTATATGGAGGAACCCATGGTGAGCGCCAACGTGATGACGCCCTCGGACTATGTCGGCGCCATCATGGAATTGTGCCAGTCGCGGCGCGGCGAGTTCATCGACATGAAGTATATTGAAGAGGGCCGCGTCAACCTCCAGTACGAGCTGCCCCTCAACGAGATTATCTACGACTTTTTCGATCAGCTCAAATCGAGGAGCCGGGGCTATGCCTCCTTCGATTACGAATTGAAGGAATACGTCCGCTCCGACCTCGTCAAGCTGGACTTCCTTTTGAACGGCGACCTTTGCGACGCGCTTTCCACCATCGTCCACCGCGACAAGGCCTACGCCAAGGGCCGCGCCGTCGCAGAAAAGCTGCAGGAGGTCATTCCGCGCCAGCAGTTTGAAATCCCCATCCAGGCGGCCATAGGCGGCAAGATCATCGCGCGCGAAACCGTGCGCGCCGTGAGGAAGGACGTGCTTGCCAAGTGCTATGGCGGCGACATCACAAGGAAGAAGAAGCTGCTCGAAAAGCAAAAGGAAGGCAAGAAGCGCATGCGCCAGATCGGCACGGTGACGCTGCCAAGCGACGCTTTCATGAGCGTGCTTCGCATCAACTGACATGCCGGGCGTTTATATCCACATCCCCTTTTGCGCGGCCAAGTGCCGCTATTGCGACTTCGTCTCCTTTGCAGATCATGCGCAGATGGAGCC
>JAEWMV010000194.1 GCA_023393045.1 Bacillota bacterium
CGCATGGGCCCCGTGCTGGGCGTGCATTTGGGACTTAAGGTGATCGGGTTATCCTACATCACACAGGAATAGCCGCTTTATAAGTTAAAACGCAAAGAGGACGCGGGCATAGCCCGCGTCCTCTTTGCGGCACGCCCGGCAATTGTCCCGCATACGCTGAATTATGGAAAAAGAGAGGAATCAGGGACAATTGAATATGCCGCCAGAACACGCCGCGCAGGCCGAACTCCCGCGCCGCATGCAGTGCGGCAAAACGCCGGTTGAACTGTGCTTCAACCCGGGCGGCAAGCCGCTTGAGCGGCTGCTGGAAAGTTATTTCACAGGGCTCAAGCAGGGTTGATGGCAGTAAGGAGGCGGTGAGCCATGGCGCGCATACGCAGACCGGCGGATTCGGCCGGCGGCGCGAAGGAGAAGGCGCCGGTTTGGGCGGTCGCGGCATACATACGCCTTTCCAGAGAGGATGGCGGTGACGAGAGCCTGAGCGTGGTCAACCAGCGCAAGATAATACAGGATTATCTGGAGCACGCGTTCATAGGCGAATACGTATTCGCCGGGTTTTACACCGACGATGGCCTTAGCGGCACGGACTATGACCGCCCGGCATTCCAGCGCATGCTGCAGGACGTGGAGGCGGGCGCCGTTACCTGCGTGGTGTGCAAAAACCTCTCGCGCGCGTTTAGAAACTACGCCGACCAAGGTTATTTCCTCGAGAGTTACTTCCCGCTGCACGGCACCCGCTTCATCAGCATTGGCGACCCCAAGGTGGACAGCTACCTGCGCCCCGAGAGCATACAAAACCTTGAGGTGCCCATCGCCGGCCTCATGAACGACCGTTACGCCGCCAGAACCTCATCTGACGTGCGCGCCACATTTGACGCCAAGCGTAAAAACGGCGAATTCATAGGCGCGTTCGCGCCCTATGGCTACGCAAAAAACCCCGAGGATAAAAACCGCCTCATCATAGATGAGGCGGCCGCGCAGCCGGTGCGGGATATCTACCGCTGGTTCGCGCATGAGGGCTTGAGCAAAAACGCCATCGCACAGCGGCTCAACGCGCTGGGCGTACCCAACCCCACCGAATATAAGCGCCGTAAGGGCTTGCGCTATACAAACCCCGGCGGGAACGTCAACGACGGCCTCTGGAGCGCAGGTACGATAGCGCGCATACTCAAAAACCCGGTGTATGCGGGCAGCATGGTACAGGGCAGGCAGCGTGTCATCAGCTACAAGGTGCACCGGCGGGTGGCGGCGCCCGAAACGGAATGGTTCGTTAAAACGGGCACACACGAGGCGGTTGTGGACGCGGACACGTTTGCCCTTGCGCAAAAGCTTCAGCTTCGCGACACGCGCACACCGCCTGCGCGTAATGTACTCCACCTCTTTTCAGGCTTCCTCAGGTGCGCAGACTGCCAAAAGGCGCTCACGCGCAAAACATCCAAGGGGTACGTCTATTATTGCTGCCGCACCTACGGCGAAAAATCCAAGGCAAAATGCACGCGCCACTCCATACGCGAGGACGTGCTCTACCAGGCCGTGCTAAAAGCATTGCAGGCGCAAGTTGCGCTTGTTGCGCAGGATGCAGTCGTGGCGGCGATACAAACCGCCCCCGCCGCGCCGCCCGCTTCCAGGCGCCGGGCGCTTGCGCAAAGGGAGCGCGAGAGAGCGCACGAAAAAGTCATAGCCCTTATGGACGGCCTTTATGTGGACTGGAAAAGCGGCGATATCACCGGGGCGGAATACCACAGGCTGAAGGCCGGTTTCGCTCGTCAGGCCGAACAGCTCGAGCAAGCTTTGCAGGCGCAAGACCAGACGGCGAAGCAAAACGAAAAACCTGTTGCTCCAGCTTTGGAGTACTTTCTGGAGCACCGTGGCATAGACCGGCTGGAGCGCGGGCTGCTGCTGGCGCTGGTGGACAGCATCTATGTGTATGAGGGCGGCGCACTCCGCATACAATTTACATTCCCCAACCCTTCCTCATAGCACTTTGCATGAAGTTGTGCATATTGCGATGCACCCACCGGTGCCGACGGCGCAATTGGGCCTACCGGACCCACGGGCGCAACCGGCCCGACCGGGCCCACCGGACCGACCGGCGCTGATGGCGCCATTGGGCCTACCGGACCGACCGGCGCTGACGGCGCAATTGGGCCTACCGGACCCACCGGCGCAACCGGGCCGACCGGACCCACCGGCCCCACGGGCGCGGAAGCCATCATCCCGATCGCATCGGGCGGTGTCACGACGATGAGCACGGTGCTCGGCGGCCTCGCCGGAACCATGGCGCTCGTGTCCTTCGGCACCAATGACGTGGCCGTGCTCGTCGGCGGCCTGATCGACACGACCGCTTCAAGCGGCATGGCTTTCTCCATGCCGCGGGACGGCACCATCACATCGATCGCGGCGTATTACAGCGTCGCCGTCGCAGCGGCCCTGGTCGGGTCTACCGTCGAAATTACCGCGCAGCTTTACAGCTCGCCGACACCCAACGACAGCTTCGCTCCGATCGCGGGCACCGAGGTTGCCCTTGCCCCCACGCTCAGCGGACTCGTTACCGTAGGCACCACCACGAGCGGGGAACTCACGGGGCTTTCCATCCCCGTAACCGCGGGCACGCGGATACTCTACGTCATGTCCGCGCAGGTCGTCGACGGCATCGACATCGCGACGATACTCACTGGCATGGCGGGCGGCGGCATCGGCATCGTATAACGCCGGGCCGCGCGGCTTCTATCACACGACACGACTGAACAAACAGGGGGCGTCCGCAGTCCGCGGGCGTCCCCTTATCATTTTGCCGGAACCGGCGTCAAGCTTCGCTCGGCTCAGCCGCCGTAGCGCTCGACGGTTTGCCGTATGGTGTCGAGGAACGCGTCCTCGCCGAAGGTGTTGATCTTAAAGAGCACAGCCTTGCTTCCGCCCGAGGTAATCGCGCACAGGCGGCAGGCGCGCTGCCCATCCCCCACGAGGGTGATGCTCATGCTCACGCGGTTTTCACCCAGCATGCTGTAGCGCTCGTACACGCGCACGGCGCAGCGCGCCGCGCCGAGACTAAAAGCGGAACCGTCCTCAAAGCTCGCGGACGCGCTGTTGTTCATGACGGCGTCATCAAGCGCGTCGAGTATCTCATTGAAATCGCCGTAAAGCGTAGCCTCAATCTTTGCCATAGCCGCTACCTCCTATCGTCGGATGCATTGTACCAGAGCGCGGCTCAAATGTACATAGGCTCATACCGCTCGTTTTTTCCGTCGCACAAGCACAGGTATATGCTTGACCATTCTACGCCGGCCTCATTCATGGCCTGCGCAAGCGCGGCGGCAAGGATATCCATAACCTCCAGCGCATAGCCGCAGGAGGAGGATACGCTGCGGGGCACGGGCACGACCTCGCACGGCGCGCCCCGCTTCCCCAGCAGCTTCTGGGTGTAGAGGGCGGCGCTCACGGAAAAGTATGTGACGAGCAGCTTCACCCCTGCCTCACCCTGATGCGCCACTCGCCCGGGGCTTCCTCCACAAGCGGGGAAAGGCCCTTGTTGTGCAGCAGGGTAAGCACATTATCCCGCGCGGGCACGGCGGAGACGATTGTGCAGAATCCCTCCCCCGCGTAGTCTTTCAATGCCTGCATCGCCAGCAGCACGGGCTCCGGGCAGCTCAGCCCGCGCGCGCCTTTCTTGACGCGGCGCAACGCTGCGAATATAATACTATTTACGTGCGGCCGTGGTGGAACGGCATACACAACGGACTTAAAATCCGTCGGCGAAAGCTTGAGGGTTCAAATCCCTCCGGCCGCACCAGAATTTTTGTCGAAAGAAGCCGATTACTGTTGTAGTTGGCTTCTTTCAATTTATTATGATAAAATGCAGATGATAATTAGTATTGCGTATTAGTATAATGTTGTGCAGTACTGATAATTTATATTATCAAACATGACATACTGTTGTCGTGTTCGATGTAGTAAAATAAAAGAAACCGAAAGCGAGGTAAAACAATGAATGGCATGAATGTTAATGTAGGTGTAATTCTTTTTGTTGAAGACATAGAAAAAATGGTTTCATTTTATAAAAACATCATGGAATTTGATACCGATTGGGACGGCGGATTATGGGCGGAATTTAAAACAAAAAGCGGGCCGTTATCATTAGCAATGTATGATCGAAAAAATTTTGCGAAAGCCGTAGGGGAGCCCTATTACCCCCCGAAGGGAATTAACTTAACAATGGAAATAGGTATTTGGCTGCCAAAATTTTCAGATGTTGATATAGAATATGAG
>JAEWMV010000018.1 GCA_023393045.1 Bacillota bacterium
AAGCCACGACCAGCCATATTTGACTGCCCAATCATTAAAACTGATTTCATATTATTTCTCCTAACTTGTATTGCTAAAACTTCCTCTGAAAAATCTTTCAGCTTTTAAATATAATGTGAAGTTCAGAATCCCATGTAAATTGGTATTAAGCTGTTTCACTATATACTTATTAGGCCGTATCCCCTGTCTTTGTGGACTTGACCATGGTCATATTGTATTATACTAATTTCGACTTAATATCTTCTACGATTTGATCCAAAACCTGCGCCCGCTCCGTAGACGTATCATAAATCGTAAAGCCGTATTCCATTAAATGGTCAGTCATAAATCGACTGAATGGAATGGCGTCTTCACTAGCATATGCTTTTAGTTCATCATCATCAAAACCATATGTCCAATCGTCTTGCGTATCGTATTTCCTGAAATCGTCGACAAATTCATCAGATGTTTTTTTATTTTGCACCAACCCTACAAGCCAGAAATTGTCTTTCAATTCTTTTATCCCATACGTTTTCAGAATAGGCGATATCTTATCAAAATTAAAATACCCTCCTTCCAACACAAACCTATTTCCTTTTACAGCGTGCGTCCGCAGGTTTAGCTCATATGTAACGCCGTGACCGGAAGAGAATGCACCAAGAAAATGACCAAGGAACGGCGCTAAATTGTCTGTGGTCTTCTCTCTATTCCAATTAAGTCTGATATCCAGTTGCGGATATGCCCCTTGAAACGTGGCGACAAGTTTATCAAGGCTGATGACAAAGTAATTCAGCTCTTCGTTTATTTTTCTCGCTAATGTTGTTTTACCGGCCCTTGATGGACCTGCAATGATTATATTTTTCAGTAAAAAGCACCTCCCAATCATTACAGAGAGCTAAAATACAGTTGCCCTTTGGGTGTTGTTGTATCCAAATAGCTTTTACAATAATATCACCTCTAAAGAGATATTCATATAAACACAAATTGTCTTCATCAACCTACCTCTCGTAGCCTGATTATAGCACATCTCCCTCCCTAATAAAAAGGCGGCGGAAAGCTATGTCTTTCTGGCAGCGGCGACCCGGATTCGAATCGATAACGCTTCGGGTATGGATTATTGTTGCGCATTCCGGCACAAGTTGTATAATTAGATGAATCATTCATGCATGGCTTGCGATTGAAAACGAAATCAGGGAGGATTGCGTATGACATACTGCACGAATTGTGGAAAACGAACAGAGTGGGCCAATGAGAGGGGCTATTGCGCGGAATGCGCGCAGCAGGCGGCAAATCAGCAGAGTTCCGTGCGCGCATCGGACAAAGACTGGCTGACCGCACTATTATTGTGCATTTTCCTTGGCGGGATCGGCGTACATCGCTTCTATGTGGGGAAGATCGGCACCGGTATTTTGTGGGTGCTTACCTTCGGCTGTTTCGGCATCGGCACGCTTGTCGACCTGATTCTCATTTGCACCGGCTCATTTACGGACGTGGACGGGGCCGTGCTGCTCTCCGATGCTAAAAAAGCTCAGCCCTCTCCCGCGCAGGGAGGGTACAATGCGGCAGCCGATTCTTCGAGTTATTACATGGACCAACTGCAGCGGCTTGCCCAACTCCGGGATTCCGGTGCAATCACCGACGCTGAATACGAGGCGAAGAAAGCCGTAATTCTTGATAAGATCAGATAATCCATCCGAACAATAATTAAAGCAAAACAGGCACCCTTGAGGGTGTCCATTTTGCTTTGAATACCATTGACAAAATAGCTATTTTGGGTTTGGATGGTGGGGTTCGGATGACGTTCTTAACCGGCATCTCAAAACTGTTTTTTCATATATAGACTTCCGGCGTCTGCATCATCATTCATGACCGAATATCCACATTTTTCGTATAAAGCGATGGCTGTTTTATTCTGCTCAAATACATGCAGCGCGACAGATGAAGCCCCCGCCAACTTTAACATACGCTCCATTTCTGCCAGCGTAGCGCGACCATATCCCATTTGCCTGTATGGATCATATATGACGAAATCCGCGATAAACGCATGCTTCGGGTCTTCTGTTTCATACCATATCATGCCCACCGGTATCCCATCGGTGTTCTCTGCAATAAGAACATAATGGTTTGGCGTAGATAATCCAATTTTCAAGTATGATGAAAATTCCATTTCCGCTTGCGCCTTCGCGTCGCTCTCAGAGCATTTTCCCGATTCGATCAACGATTTTGCATAATCTG
Organism: Bacillota bacterium; assembly: GCA_023393045.1. Lineage (GTDB taxonomy): Bacteria > Bacillota > Clostridia > Christensenellales > CAG-138 > Phil1. The sequence goes on from JAEWMV010000018.1 coordinate 2,215, forward strand.
AAGTGGAACATTCTTTCCACTGCATATACTCAGCATCATTCATTTTTCTCAATATGACAGTCTGTACCATTTAACGACCTCCAATGAAACACTATTCTATTTAGCAATACTAACACTCTGTCAAGCAAAAATCTACTATTGCTTCCTTGCAAATGACCAAAGCGAAACGGACACCCTCAAGGGCGTCCGCTTTGCTTTGGTAGCGGCGACTGGATTCGAACCGGTGACACTTCGGGTATGAACCGAATGCTCTAGCCAACTGAGCTACGCCGCCATATATGATGCGCACATCATACATATGGTGTGCGCATCAATTGGTTGCGGGGGAAGGACTTGAACCAACGACCTCCGGGTTATGAGCCCGACGAGCTACCAACTGCTCTACCCCGCGACGCTGCCGCTTTGCGGCAAATGTTATAATACCACAATGGAACGGACGGGTCAAGTGCTTTCTTATATGTAATCATAGATTGCCCATTGTTATATTTAGCATGGGCAAAACGCAAAACGGCCGCAATTCACGACGCAATCTGATAACAATCCGGCTCGGGCGTGGATTTGGGCAAAAGTCTTGCACGAAGCGCTTCGTCCGGCGGCATATCGTCCCGGATAACGACCTGCGTGCCCGGGCAGAGGTATAAATACACCCATTGCGCGTCGTCCGGCAAAAGGCGTATGCAGCCGTGCGAGGCGGGCGTGCCGAGCTTCCAGAACTCCTCCTCCATGAGATAGCGGTCGTCCCGCTCGGAATAGGGCACGGAATGGAAATAGATCCTGTTCCTGATCTGCGTCCAATACTGCGCATAGCACTCGAAGCTGACGAAATACGCAAAGCGCTTCCTGTCCTCGCCCATGGTGAAGGTCCCGCGCGGGCTTCTGTCCGTTTCCTCTATGCCGGAGGAGCATATCATCTCGCGCACAAGCGCGCTGTATTCGCCCGAAGCGTCCTTTTCGTAGACCGTCACCACCTGATTGACGATGTCCACCACCGCCATGAATTTTTCCGGGTCGGAATTGAGCATGTCCTCCTCGGGATAGCGCCCGCCCTCCCGCGTGCGCAGGCTCTTTGGCGCGAGCGGATAGTCCGCGCTCTGATAAGCCGTGGGCTCGGGCGTGGGAGTCGGCTCGGGCGTGGGCTCCGGCGTGGGTGCGGGCGTAGGCTCGGGGGTGGGCTTTGGCGTAGGCTCCGGCGTGGGCGCAAGGGTGACGTCAATATAATTGGAAGAAGTGCCCATCGGCGTGCGCAGCGTCCCCGCGCGATCCATGCAGGACGCGCACAGCGTCACTGTCAATAGAGATGCTGCCGCAAGCAGAATCAATCCGGTTTTTTTGTTCATTCCACGCTCCGCGTTCAAGTTTCCCGATGATTGTACCATGCCGCTAGTCTTATGACAACCCGGCAGGTTTATGCGTCGCCGCGGACGCGCCGTACGGGCGCACGTTTCGCGCGTACATTACATAATTTATGTAGTAAGGCGCGGCTTGCCGCGTAATAAGAGCAGAGGTATGATGCTATGAGGATATTAAGACGCGGCGATACAGGCAGCGATGTTCGAGTCGCGCAAACGGCGCTGATGCGCGCGGGCTATGACGTCGGGCGCATTGACGGCGTTTTTGGCGCGCAGACGGAAAGAGCGGTGATCCAGTTCCAGCGCGCGCTGGGGCTCACGCAGGACGGGATCATCGGCCCCGACACATGGAGGTACCTCGAACCCTTCTCGCTGGAGGCGGATCCCGAGGTGCTGCGGCCGGGCAGCCGGGGTGCGATGGTGCGCGCGCTCCAGACGGCGCTCAAAGCCGCGGGGCACGACCCGGGCACGATCGACGGGGTATTCGGCCCCAGAACCGAGGCCGCGCTCAAGGCCTATCAGAGCGCGACGGGCATTCCCTCGACGGGCGTGGCGGACGCCCTCACATGGCTGACCCTCGCGCCGCATATCGACTATTCCAACATAATCCTAAGGCGCGGCAGCACGGGTATGTATGTGAGGATTCTCCAGCAGGCGCTGACGAACGCGTGCTTCTCCCCCGGCATGATCGACGGCGTGTACGGACAGAAAACGCAGGCGGCGGTCGCGGCGTTCCAGCGGGCGAACAACCTCACCGTGGACGGCATCGCGGGCCCGCGGACGTGGGCGGCGCTCAAGCCGTACAACACCGGAAAGGTCGTGGCCTATACCGTGCGCTCGGGCGATACGCTCTATGCCATCGCCGCCGCGCACAACACGACCGTGGGCGACATACTGGAGTTCAACCCCCGCAGCAACCCCAACGCAATCGTACCGGGCGAGGTGTTCTACATCCCCGTGAACAGCTGCGTGGTGGAGACGACGCCGCCCGCCTGATAAAGAGGAAACGCGGGAAACGCGCGGGGCTATCGCACTTTTCCTTCGTGCAATGGCCCCGTGTTATTTATGATGCGAGTTTGTAGGGGCCGATTTGCATATCGACCCGTCCCCTTGACGCCGCGTTTTCCGCCGGGCGGATATAGAATCCGCCCTACCGACATCCTTTCGGCGCGTCGGGGCTCATTTCAGCTTATCCACGTCCTCCCGCGCGACATCATAATAGATTTCATACTTGAGGGGGCTATTGTGCAGCACGGCGGCCGCGTCGCCCGAGAGGGTGTAGCGCAGGAAATCCGCATCCGTCCGCTCGAGCCTGCCCTTCTCTTCGGCGCGCGCGAGCACGCTCCTGGCGACGATGGCGTCGAGGTTCAAGAGGGAGAGCGCAAAGTAGAACGCCGCGAACGTGCCCGTCGCAACGCGAAGGAGCTTCAATCGCGGCACGAAGAGCTTCACGGCGCAAAGCACGATGAGCGCGAGGAGGAAGAGCATGAACCAGAAGGGCAGTATGCGGTTGATGGTGAGGCCGTACGCGTCAATGTACATGACAAGGCGCGCCATGGAGCTTGCAAGCAGCATCACTGTGGCGGCGAGAAGCCCCGTCATGAGGCCGCGAAGGAGCCTGTCTCCCTCGGTGAAGGTGACGCAAAGCGCGAAGCAGACAAGGTTGATGGAAACGACCACGCAAAGCTCCGTAAAGCCGCGCACCGCGTAACCGGAATACGTCAGCTCCGCGGGCAGGCCCGCAAGCCCCGTGAGATATGTGAATTGAAAGACTGCGAAAATGGCGTAGATCGCGAGCAGTATGCCCACAGTCGCCGCCACGCCCGCGCTGTTGAAGCGCTTGGGGTAAGCATCCGTACGGTATGGCTTCTGCTCATACGCCATGTGGAAGATGAAGGAATAAAACAGCGCGGCGACAACGAGGGCGAGTATGACGCGAATCACCGTCGGGCCTAACCGTATGTCTTTAAAAGCGTTTTCTAACACAACGCGAAGCGCCGCGTCCGCGCTGATGAGAAGGGGCACCACGACGAGCGCGAGAAGCACGCCGATGAGCACGCCGATACGCACGGCGCGTGTGCGCTCGTTGGTTTCCTTTTTGCCGAATAGGCCCGAAAGCGCGCCGAAGAAGCGGGCGAGCGCCGCGAACGGCGCATAGAAAAAGCCGCCCAGATAAGCCGTGATATACCCGCCCTGCCGGATGTCGGGCACGGTGCTCATGCATTCTACGGCGTTGAGCATCAGAACGAGCGGTATGGCCAGATAGTCTATGAAGTTGAGGGCCGCTTCCTCATAGACGAGATAGCGCGCCATCAGCCACAAAGCGAGCCCCATGAGCAGCCAGCCAACGGTCTTTTTCGAGGAAACCTTCCATGTGATCGCATAGAAAATCACCGCGTAGGTCAGCCAGAAGGCCGCATAGCGCATACCCTCTTCGGCCATGGTGGCGCTGACGCCCGTGCCCCCCGCGAGAAACACCCAGGAAAACACCGCGCCGAGTATGAGCACCCCCAGCACCAGCCACCTTTGCGCGGGGGTATAGACGCGCTTCGGCGCGGCGGGCGTTTCGTAAAAGTTTTTATCCTGCGTCGTATCGTTGACCTGATTCATGCTTGCTCCTCCTCCGGCACATATTCGAGAATATCCGCCACATCGCACTGAAGTATGCGGCAGATCGCATCCAGCGTCGCAAAGCGTATCGCTTTGCCCTTGTTGGTTTTGAGTATGGACAAATTGGCCTGCGTGATGCCAAGCGCGTCCGCAAGCTCCCCGGAGGTCATCTTGCGCCGGGCGAGCATGACATCGAGATTCACCCTGATCATCCGACCACCCCCTATATGGTGAGCTCGTTCTCGCGTTTATAAAGTACGGCCTTGCGGAATACCCCCGCGAGCGTGAGCGCGAAGAGGCCGCAAAGCAGCATCACCACGGCGCACACCGCCGTCATGGGCGTAAAAAACACGAAACACTTGGCGAGGAAGAGCAGCCCCGCCGCCTCCGCGCCCGCGCCCATGCGATAGAACGCGCGCACGTTCCGTTCCACAAACGGGTCGGACGCGAGCGTTTGCATCACAAAGAGCAGCTCGAAGAGAATCCACAGCGCGATGAGGCCCGCCACGACGAGGAACGCATAGAAGAGCGCAAGCTCTTCCCCCGCGCCGTAATACTCGCTGAAAAACGCCGCCGCGCGCGGGGAAACAAAAATCATCACGAGGCAGAAGAGCACGAACGCCGCGAGCACATAGAGCATCGCCTGCGTCGCAACCACGAGGATATTCCGCTTCACTTCAAATCCTCCCTGACAATGGATTGAGCATACTATACCATGCCAATTATCGATTTTCAATATTATTTTATCGTATATCAATAAATTCATGCCTCAGACACATAAAAATAGCAAACATCGTGCGACAATACGGTGAACGCCGTTCACAACGGCGGCGCTTCTTGCTATAATCCTTATAAAGGAGTGATGGATATGCTGGGCAATTCGCTGAATTATCTGATATACGGCTCGTACAACTACCTTTTTTTCGCGGTCATCGCCGTGGCCATTTTGGGCATCGCGGCCTCCGCGCGGGTGAACAGCGTGTTTAAAAAATATGCCAGGATGCGCGCGCACAGCGGCCTGCCCGCGTCGGACGTGGCGCAAAGGCTGCTCTATGAAAACGGCAGCAGCGCGACGCTCACGCAGGTGGGCGGCAGTTTGACCGACCATTACGACCCAAGGAGCAACACGGTGGGCCTCTCGCAGGCGGTCTATAACGATTCCTCCGTGTCCGCGCTCGCCGTGGCGGCGCACGAGATCGGCCACGTGATGCAGTATCAGGACAATTACGGCCCCATCAAGCTGAGAAACGCCCTTTTGCCCGTGGCGCGCATCGGCTCGGGTGTCGCCCCGTGGATCGTGATACTCGGCGCGCTCATGGGCTCCTTCGGCCTTGCGAGCTTCGGCGCGTGGCTCTTTGCGGGCATACTGCTCTTCCAGCTTGTGACGCTGCCCGTGGAGCTCAACGCTTCCAGGCGCGCGCTCGACATGCTCACCGCGGGCGGCTATCTGGATACTTACGACG
>JAEWMV010000217.1 GCA_023393045.1 Bacillota bacterium
GGACTCGCCAACGATGGCGAGGCTCTCGCCCTTGTAGAGGTCCATGCCGATGCCGCGTATCGCGTGCAATACCTTGCCGCGCAGGCTGAACTTCACATTGAGGTCCTTTACGGAGAGTATGACTTCCCTGTTTTCCATATCGTGACCTCCTTAAACGTGGTTCTTCGGGTCGGCCGCGTCCGCAAACGCATTGCCGACCAGATAGAAGCAAATCGTGATGACGGAAAGTATGATCGCCGGGATCCACAGCTGATAGCGCAGACTCGGCGCCATCATCATGGAACGGCCGCGGTTGATGAGGTTGCCAAGCGACGGTATATCGATAGGCAGCCCCAGACCGATGTAGGAGAGGAAGACCTCGGAGCCGATGGCGTCGGGGATGGAGAGCGCCATGCGCAGCATCACTACGGACACCATCTGCGGCAGCAGGTTCTTCATAATGACCCTGTGCGTGGGCGTGCCCAGGCAGCGGGAGGCGAGGTTGAAGTCGCGGTCGCGTATGATGAGCACCTGGTTCCTGATAAAGCGCGCGAGGCCGATCCAGCCCGTGATGGACATGGCGATGATGATGGTCTGCATCGACGGGCGCATGATGAAGGACACGAGCATCAAGATGATCGTCGAGGGGATGTTGTTGATGAGGTTATAGATTTCCGTGAAGAGGAAATCCAGCTTCCTGACGTAACCCCACAGAAGGCCTATCGTAATGCCCACCGCCGCGTTGATGACGGCCACGATGATGCCGATGAACAGCGACGTGCGCGTGCCCGCCCACATCCTCGACCAGAGGTCCTGGCCGATGTCGTTCGTGCCAAACCAGAAAACCGCGCCGGGTTTTTGGTTTTTGATAAAGCCGCTGAAGGTTTTGATTTCCGTCGGGTCCGACGCGAGGGAAACGCCCCTGTTCGCGCCCTTTAAGGAACCGTCCGCGGAGAGGATGCCAAACATCGTCAGTTCCTCATCCACAAAAGCATAGTACCAGCCTTCACTTTCCGGATCGGCCGTGAGCGCGATGTCGACCGCGTTCATATCCATCATGGATTTATAGGCCTGCATCTGCGGCGCGCCCCATCCGAGAGGTGCGTGTACGTAAATGAGCACGGTGCCTTCGGCAGCGCCCGTGGGAAGGCTGCCGGTAGTCTGTTTCACATTGGAGGAGGTGACGCCGAGGCCCGTCTCGTCGACGGTGAGCCATGTGGCTTTATTAAAGGTCGTCATTTTTCCGTCCTCGGACTTGACGATCATATGCGGCGTATCCTTCGGTACAACCACATAGTACCAGCCTGCGTTGGCTTTGTCGGCAACGGCAGTAAGGGGAACAGCGTCCTCTTGTGTGACACCTTTGGGCTGCACGGTAACCGTGGGCGTCCCCCATGATTCGGGCACGGTGATGTATGCGAGAATTTCCTTGCCGCTCACGACGCTAAGCGCATGATTGCCCGTCGTTTGCTTAATTCCGCTTATTTCCATCGCCGCATCTTCGCCCACCGTAATCCAGACCGCGTTCGGGTCATAGTAATTGACCTTGTTGGGATCATACTGATTCGGCAGCAACGGCTGGATGAAGGTAAAGAGCACGAGGGCAAGCATGAGTACCAGCATCGCCATGGCGAGCTTGTTCCTGGAGAACATCCGCACCGTGGAGCGCCAGTAGGAATAGTTCATATACCCCGTGCGCTCGGCGGCTGCCTCGTCGTAGGTTTCAAAATCAAACATCGAGGCGGACAGCTCCTGCGATTCCTCGAGCGTGATGTCGTCGCGCATGTCCAGGCTCTGGGCGTACTGCTCAACGCTTTGTTCGAGCTTTCTCGAGCGTTTTTCGCTGGGTGAATACTTGCTGCTCATCTTGCTCCCTCCTTCTTCGAGAAGCTGATGCGCGGATCCACAAGCCCCATGAGCAGGTCGCCAAGGAGCAATCCCAAAATGCTGAGCGAGGCAAATATCACGATCAGCGCCTGCACAAGCGCGTTGTCCTGCTTCTGTATCGCGGTGACGAGCAAGCCGCCCATGCCGGGTATCGAATAGAGCGACTCAACGTAGATGGAGCCTGATATCGTAAGCAGTATGGAGGCCGGAATGAGGTTCACGATGGGCACCACGGAGTTGCGGAACACATGGCGGAACCAAATGGCCGTGTTGGGCACACCCTTCGCACGCGCAAGCTTGATATAATCCCTGTTGGTTTCATCCACCATATAGCGTCTGAGCCACATAGCGTAATTGGATATGGAGGGCAGCGCGAGCGATATGATGGGAAGTATCATGGTTTTGACGCTCTCCTCGTTATACAATAAACCGATGTTCAAAAGGCTCGAGCCGTAAAGCTGGATGAAGAGGAAATACACCGCGTTTGGCACGGCCTGTATGAACACGATGTAAGCGTTGCCCAGCTTATCCACGACGCCGCCTTTCTTGCGCGCCATCAGCGCGCCCAGAGCAAGTCCCAACGGCAGGCTCACCGCCATGGAAATGAGGCCGAACTTAATGGAAAAGCCGATTTTCGGCGCGATGACCGCGGTGACGGGCTTATTCAAATACAGCTTGAACGACGTACCAAGATCGCCTTGGAGGAGATTCTTAAAAAAGTTGAAAAGCTGTTTGTACAGCGGATCCGACAGGCCGAGTTTTCTCAGCGTATTTTCAATCTGTATGGGCTTCAGTTTCTCAAAGTTCGCAAAATAGCCTTCAATCGGCATCTCACGAAGCAGCGCGAAGATCACGGTGATCAATATCACCAGCGTAATCAATGCCCTTATGATTCGTTTCAATGAATATTTTAGCATCGTCTGTCCCTTTCAATGAGGCTGGATTGACTTAAGGGCGTTTTCTGATCGGATAATAGAAGCCCTGCTCCGCTTGCGCAGAGCAGAGCTTCTTTCGGTCACGTGTTAATATGACTGGGTTTAGCCCTGAGCATTCATGGCGGACGTCCATGCCGCATACTGCTGCTGGAACTGCTCCATGGTCATAGCCGTCGTGTAGACGTGCTGGCCCTTGTAGCGGCTCGTGGACTGACCCATCGCGGCGAACTGACCCTCAAACTGGTTGAGCTTGGTGGCCTGATAGGAACCGCCGCTGACGAACATGGGGATAACCATCGCATGTTCGAGGTAGTAGGCTTCCGCGTTGGCAAAGAGCTCGAAGCGCTTGTCGATATCGAAGTATTCCGCCTTGGCCTCGTCGACCATGGCAAAGTATGTTTCGAGCATGGCGAGCGTCTCGGGGGTCTTGGTGTTCTGCGCAATCGCCTCATCCTCGCTGCCGGCATAGGCAAAGTTGTAGCTGTTTTCCACGGCGAAGGGATCCGTCCAGGTTTCGGGATCGGCGTAGTCGGCGCCCCAGTTGAGCAACTGGATGGCGTAGTTGCCGTTGCGGCGGGTCTCGCCGAGGAAGCTATTGCCCGACCAGGTCAGCACGACGATGTCGATGTAGTCGGCGCCCAGGAGGTTCTCAAGCTGCTGCTC
>JAEWMV010000227.1 GCA_023393045.1 Bacillota bacterium
ATGTAGTCGAGTACAGATTGCAGCGTTTGACTGTGATTCAAATCCATCACCTCTTTCCCGTACGGTACTTTTATTATAACGCCGCAAAAGGCGCCCGCTTATCCTGAATTGCGCTGTTTCGCGCGGATTGCGGGCATATCGCGCAAAAGCGGCGGGGCCTTTGCCCCCGCCGCTTTTTCCTGTTCTCTTATATCGACGCCGTTTTGCCGCGCGGCTTTTATATGGTCGTTTGCCTTATTTTTCCGACCCCTGTATCAATATCTCATAAAGCCATTCGAGGTTTTCCTTTGTGTAATACTCGATGGTGATCTTGCCGCGCTTTTCCGTACCTTCAATGGAAACCTTGGTGCCAAGCTGCTCGCGCAGCTTCTCCTCGGCGGCGTGCATGTCGGTGGTCTGCTTCGGGCGCTTGGCGGGTTTATCCTCCTTTGCGTGGGGGTAAAGCTCCGCGTTTTGTATCGTCGCGGCCCTGTTTTCCACTTCGCGCACGGACCAGCCGTACTTCACCGCGTCCCCGGCGAGCGCGTCCTGCTTCTTTGCGTCCTTCAAGCCCGCGATGGCGCGCGCGTGGCCGGAGGAAAGCTCCCCTTCCCGCACGAGCTTCTGCACGCCCTCGGGCAAATTCAAAAGCCGCAGCGAATTGGCGATGACGGGGCGGCTTTTGCCAAGCCGCTGGGACACTTCCTCCTGCGTGAGGTCATGCTGGAGCATCAAAAAGCGTATGGCCGCCGCCTCCTCGATGGGGTTGAGGTTCTCGCGCTGAAGGTTTTCCACCAGCGCCACCTCGTGCACCTCGGCCTCGTCGAAATCCTTCACGATGACGGGCACTTTCGTGAGCCCCGCAAGCCTTGCCGCGCGGTAGCGCCGCTCGCCCGCGACGATGCTGTAGCGCTCGCCCGCCCTTCGCACAATGATCGGCTGCACCATGCCGTGCCGCTCTATGCTCGAGGCAAGCTCTTTCAAACGCTCTTCGTCAAAGGTCTTGCGCGGCTGCTCGGTGTTGGTGTCGAGCAGGTAGATGTCCGCCTGCACCACGTTTTCCGGCGGCGCGGCGGAAAAATCCCCCAAAAGCGCGTCCAGACCGCGGCCCAATCCCTTCCTGTTCGCCGCCATCACGCCTGCCCTCCGGCGTTTGCAATGACCTCGTCCGCAAGCGCGCGGTACGCCTTTGCGCCAACGCTGCGCGGGTCGTATTTGTTGATGGGCAGGCCGAAGCTTGGCGCCTCGCCAAGGCGGATGGAGCGCGGGATGATGGTCCTGTAGACCTTATTCTTAAAGAACTTCTTCACCTCGACCACCACCTGCTCGGATAAATTGGTGCGCGCGTCGAACATGGTCAAAACCACGCCCTCCACGTCGAGCACAGGATTCAAATGCGTGCGCACGAGCTTCACCGTGTTCATCAGGTCGGAAAGACCCTCGAGCGCATAGTATTCGCACTGTATGGGCGCAAGCAGCGTGTCCGCCGCCGTGAGCGCGTTCACGGTGAGAAGCCCCAGCGAAGGCGGGCAGTCGATGAAGATGAAATCGTACTCGTCCCGTATGGGCGCGAGGGCGCGCTTTAAGACCGTCTCGCGTGAAAGCGTGCTCACAAGCTCCACCTCCGCACCGGAAAGCTCCTTTCTTGCCGGGAGCAGGTCGAGATTTTCCACCACCGTGGGCACGAGGGCCTCCTTCGCGGATACGCCGTTTATGAGCACATCGTAAATGCTATGCTCCGGCGCGTCCTTGTCCACGCCCACGCCCGAGGTGGAGTTGCCCTGGGGGTCTATGTCCACGCAAAGCACCCTTTTGCCCGCCTCCGCGATGCAGGCGGAAAGGTTCACGGTGGTGGTCGTCTTGCCCACGCCGCCCTTCTGGTTGGCTACGGCGATTACCTTGCCCATGCTTTTCCTCCGTTTACAGATAGAGATCCATCATGATCTCGTCGTGATATTTTCCGTTTACGCAGAACCTGTTTTTATGCCTGCCGACCTCCACGAAGCCGAACTTCTTATAAAGCGCCTGCGCCCTCAAGTTGTCCGCGTATACGCCAAGCTCAATGGTTTGGGCCCCGCGCTCGCGCGCGATGGAAATCAGCGTTTCCATGATGGCGCTGCCCACGCCGATGCCCCAGAACTTTTTCTGTGATGCCACGGCGATCTCGGCGACATGGGTAAGGCGCTTGCGGCCGTAGAACGAAATGTTGCAGGAGCAGGCGACCTCGCCGTCTATCCTGCCCGCGAAAAACGCGTCGCGCTCCGCCGCTTTGAAGCGCTCCAGCGCCTCCGCCTCCTGCTGCACCGTGTAGGGCAACCCGTTTGCGTCGAAGAGCAAAAAGTCCGTTTCCCCGCCCACGATCTTCAAATAGTCCAGCATTTCCGCGGCGTCCTCCGCCCCCGGCTGGTAAAGGCGCAGCCTGCGCCCGTCCTTTAGCGTAAATTCGCGCTCCATATTGCCTCCGTTTGTCATTTCCTGTGTCATTATACTGTATGGGGGAGGCAAACACAATGCATTGTTTCACATGGAACAACCCGCAAGCGCTCCCGCGCGCATTGTTTCACATGAAACATCAGGAGCGGCCGCCGCTCTGTTTCATGTGGAACATTCCATCGAATGCGCCCCGCTTCAAACAAAAAGGACGCCGTTTTCGCGGCGTCCTCAGCGATACTTCTGCGTTTATTCCTTCGCCTGCTCGGCCCTGTCCTCACGGCCTTTGAGGGCGATGACCACGCGGCGGTTGGGCTCCTCGCCCTCGCTGTAGGTGGTGACGTAAGGGTGGTTCTGCAGCGTGGCGTGCAGCACGCGCCGCTCGTAGGGATTCATGGGTTCGAGCGTGCGGGGTCTTCCGCTTGAGCGCACCTGCGAGGCCACCTTGCGCGCGAGGCGCACGAGGGTCTCCTCCCGCTTGTCGCGATACCCTTCCGTATCGATGGTCACGCGCGTATAGCCCGTTTCCTTGCGCGCGCGGTTGACGTGGAGGGAGGAAAGGTACTGTATGGCGTCGAGCGTTTCTCCCCTATGGCCGATCAAAATGCCCATGGAGGCGCTGTCTATGCGAAGGCGTATCCCCGCTTCGGAAACATTGGCGAGCACTTTTCCCTCTATGCCCATGCGCTGGAGCATTCCGGAAAGGAAGTCCGCCGCGGCGTTACCCTCGGCCGCCTCCGCCGAGTAGTCGATCTGCGGCTTAGGGGGCATGGGGGGATAATCCTCGCGGCGCGGGGGACGGTTGTTGTCTCTGCGCGCGTTATCGCGATTGTCGCGGCCGACCCTGCCGCCATCGCTGTGGCTCTGCTGCGGCCTTTGCCCCTGCGCTCTGGCGGGCCTCGCCTCGTCCCGCCGCGGGCGCTGCGGCCTGTCGCCCCTCTCGCTTCTCGGCCCGCTGCGGCGGCCCTCGCGCATGCGCTCCGCGTCGGTAAGGTATTCGGGTATCACGATCTGCTCCGGCTCGCGCTCGATGAGCCGCACCACGGCGGGCTTCGCGCCGATGCCGAACACGCCCTTGGTCTCGTGCTGCACAATGTCGATTTCGACCTCGTCTATGGAAAGGTCAAGTTCGTGCAGGCCGTTGAATATCGCTTCGTCTATGGTTTTGCCTGTCGCCTCAAGCGTTCTCATTTATGTGTTTCCTCCTGCACCGCCGCAACGCGCGGATATTTTTTGTTGAGTATGATGTTGATGATAATCATCAGCAAGCTGCTAAACGTCCAGTATATGGCGAAGGCGGCGTTGTTGGAAAGGCAGAAGATGAAGCTCATCACGGGGAACATATAGTTCATCCATTTGGTGGACTTCGCCGTCTGGTCGTTCGCGGCCGTCTGCGGCGTATTTTTCTGCATCAGCCATGCCGAAAGGAAGTTCGAGCCGCCCGCGAACACGGACATCAAAAACCATCCGTTATTATATCCGGCATGGACGTCCTTAAATACCTGCATCGCATTGTTGAAGGCCGCCACGGAGGCTTCCGTATTGATAATCTGATAGCCGACGGCCCCGCCGGATACGGATTTGAGCGCGATGCCCAATTCCACCAGCTTTTCCCATACGCCCGGCGTGTTGTGGAGGTAGAGCAGCTTGGAAAGCTCGGGCGTCGCAAGGAATGTCGCGCCCTCCACGATAGTGGGCATCAGCCCGTTGTCCGGCTGCCAGATGTTGTTGATCCACAGGAATTTAAAGGACTGGAAAAGCTCCATGGCGTTTTCGTCCACGAGAAGGCGCAGCGTCATCTCATAGCCCCAGTAACGGAACGCCGCGATAAAGCCGAAGAAGAGCGGCATCGTGATAATCAGCGGCAGGCAGCTGCCCCACATGCTCACCCCGCGCTCCTTCATGAGCTTGCTCTGCTCCGCCTGCGCGCGCCTGGGGTCATTCGCGTACTTCTTCTGGATTTTCTGCAGCTCGGGCTGTATGCGCGCCATGTCCGCGGAGGACTGGCGCGTTTTGATGTCGGAAAACACGGTGGCGAGCTTCAATGCCATCGTGCAGATCAGAATGGTTAAAACGATGCTCCCGAATTCGCCGGGCAATATGTTCACCGTCAGGTCATACACCCAGCGCAGCAGCAAAAGAAACAGGTTGTTTAAAGGATGGCCGGTCACCTTTGTTTCCCACTTTCCTCAATTATTGTATAAGGTCTTTTTACTCCGCGGCACGGGCCAAACTTCGGGCACGGGATCATAGCCGCCGCGGGAGAAGGGATTGCAGCGCAAAACGCGCCATAAACTAAGCAAGCCGCCCTTCCACGCGCCGTGCTTCTCCAGCGCCTCAAGGGCGTAGGTCGAGCAGGTCGGGGTATAGCGGCAGCATGGCGCGTGCTTCGGCGATATCCAGGTGCGATAACCGCGGATAAGGTAGAGCAAAAAGCGCTTCACAGTCGCATGTCTTCCTTTTTAAGCAGGTCGGCGCGGCGCAAAAGGCTTGTGACCGCGTCCTGTAGGGAGGTGAACTTGGCATCCACAACCGGCTCTCTGGCAATGAAGATGAGGTCGTATCCGTCTTTCACGCGCGGCATCACAGGGGCAAAAGATTCCCTCAACCGGCGTTTGACGCGATTGCGGACGACGCTGTTGCCGAGTTTTTTGCTTGCGGAAAATCCAACGTGCACTCCCGTTCCCCGGGCCTTCGCGTAGATGAGGACCAAAAACGGGTTCGCCTTGGATTTCCCCTTGCGGTATACGTGGCGGAAATCCTTGTTCCGCTTCAATGAATAACAGCGTTTCACCTTGTTTACGATTCAAAGAACGTTTTGTCGTTTGTCCCGCACGGATACGATGGCGGGATATGCTTTCTTTGCTTTCCTGCCGCGGCGCCGCGGCAAATCTCGTCCGCGGCGCACGGCAATCCGCCCGGCGCGCTGTGCGCCCTGCGGTTTTGTTAAGCGGAAATAGTCTTGCGGCCCTTGAGCCTTCTGCGGGCGAGCACCTTGCGGCCGTTGCGGGTCTTCATGCGCTGGCGGAAGCCGTGGACCTTCTTGCGCTGCCTTTTTTTGGGCTGATACGTAC
>JAEWMV010000246.1 GCA_023393045.1 Bacillota bacterium
AAGGAACAGGCCATGTCGATAGAAAACAGTTTTTTGTGCGGTTTGTAGTAGGAAATGAATTTCTTGATTAGCTGCATTTTACCCCTCATCCGTCAATTTTACGCCTTCGCGCGCGGCAAAAAGCCGATACGCAACCGGCTGTGCTTATATAAACGCCAGAGCGGGATTTATGAAACGATGTCCCCCTGGTGTGAGATGAGCGTTGCGTCGAACACGCCGTCCACGCGCAGGAACTTTTCCACAAAGGCGGTTTCGTTATCGCGAAGGCGCACCTCCATGGTCAGCTCGATGCCGTCGCGCTGCACGGTCTTGCTCTTGAGTTTGCCGCCGGGGAGCTGCTTGACCATCTGCTTGATCTGGCCGGACGCCCCCTCGTCGTAATGGACGATCAGAAGGTAGGGCTGCGCGCCCCTGCCGCGAAATACGCTCAAGAGTATCATCACCACGCCGATGACCACCGCCGCGATGACCGCGATGTCAAAGAACTTCGTGCCCACGGCAATGCCCTCGCCCACCGCCCAGAACATGAACACAGTGTCCATGGGGTCCTTGACGGCCGTGCGAAAGCGGATGATGGAGAGCGCGCCCACCATGCCCAGGCTCAGCGCCAGGCTGTTGTTGATGAGCATGAGCATCAGGGCGGAAACCATGGTGAGCATGATGAGGCTCACGTTGAAATTCCTCGAGTACATCACGCCGCCGAAGGTCTTTCTGTAGATGAAGAACATGAACAGCCCTATCACGAGGGCAATGACGAGCGTGGCGATCACCTGCAAGGGGCTTAGTGTGGTTTTAAATATGTCTGCAAAGCTAAAATCGGGCATCTGGGGCTCCTCCTCGTATCAAAGCTCATACTTCCGGCACAGGGCATACTTGCTCACCGCGCTGCGGGCGTGGGAGTCCGTTTGCAGCAGCGAGCGGATGTATGTGGGCAAATACCGGTTGAATTTTATCTCAAGCACCATGTCGTAATCCGCAATTACGGGATACGTGGGCACATGGGGGTCGAAAAGGGCGGTTGCGCGGTAGCCCGTGCGCACGTTTTTATCAAACGTCACGCGCACGTCCTGCGCGGGGAAGGTATAGGCCTCCCGCATATAATCCACCATCACCACGGGGCGCAGCGGCTTCAATGAAAACTCTGCGAACATGCGCCGCGCGAAGGGCTCCGGCCTTCGCAGCAGGAAAGTATAATCGCCCCCGCGCAGCGTTTCGTACTCCGCGCGGGAGAGTGCGACCGACTGCTTCAATATGTAGCTGCTTTCCTTGTGCTTGCACTCGAGCTTGATGGCGTCGTCGCGCATGTTGTAGATGCGCAAGCGGAACTTGTCCCTGTCGTCCACGCCGTCAAGCTTCTCGCGGAAGGCGTTGTCGTCCGTATCGTCGAAGTAAAGGCTTCTGATGAAATATTCGCCGCCGTTTTGCGCCGCGTATCTGTCCTGCTCCATTGTAAGCGAGAGCTTGCGGCGAAGCAAGGTGTAATCGCCCCGGTTGATGTAATATTTCAGCTCGTGCCGGTAGCCGGACACACCCTTCTGGCTCATCCGAACACCTCCTGCATGTACGCGTCGGTAAGACCAAGCTCGGTTTTGAGCTGTTCCTTGATGGCGGCGGGACGCTTGTCGGCAAACTCGCGCACGATGGCGATTTGAGACTGGAATTTCTCATAAGTGGCGATGTTGACGCCCGGCTGCTTCACGCCCATCCAGGTCGCGGCGTTGAACTTCTCCCGCTCGCGCGCGATTTCCGGCTCGACGTAGCCATAGAGCATGTCGACATAGGCGTTGACGCGCTCCGGCGCGTACACGGTCTTTAGAAGCTCCGCGAACCTGCGGCAGAAGGCATCCTTCCATGCGGGCACCTTCAAAAGCGCGTTGAACAAATCGCTGCAGGGCTTGGTGGACAACCGCCTGATGGAGAGCGTCTTGTGGTTGTACTGGTTCTCGCTCGAGCCGAAGCTCCAGCAGAAGTCGTAATAGATCCACTTCCACTTGCCGCCGGGCGGTTTGTAGTACTGGATGTTCCACGTGTCGGAGTTGGCGGAATAGATTTCGCAGATCATGTAGTCCATGAAGCTTGAAAGGTCCACCCGCGCGTCCACATAGGCATAGGCCTCGGAGCTTGTCAGGTCGTGGGAGCGCACATAGCTCATCAGTTCTATCCACTCCTGATTGGAGCCATAAAAGACGCCGCTGGTGCTTTCCGATTTGATGAGGTCCATGTCCTTCACATTGTCCGTGTTCTCATGTTGGGCGATGAAGAAGCGGTTGCGCTTTTCCTTCATGAAGTACACGCCCCAGTATTCCCCGTTGAGGTAGAGCACATAGGGTTTGTACGCCTGATAGAGGATGTTTACGTCCGTGCCCTGGAGAAGGCCTGTCGCCAGCTCGTCGCGTATCTTGGAATAGCTCTGGTCCTGCGCGCCCGCGCGAAGGACGATGGCCTTGTATTCCGTATACGGCAATTCGGAAAAGAAGGGGTATTCCATGCGGTCCTTGCCGTACTCGTCCCGCGCGAACACGTTGAAGGCCTTCTGCGCGCGCCCGCGGCCGAAGCTGCCGCCTATGCGGATGCCCACGTTTTGGGAAAACACGGATTTGCCGGTATCGTCGAACACCTCGAGGCTCGCAGGGCGCTCCCAAAGCTCAGGATGGCCTTTGCTCGTGTAAAACTGCGCCGTGGCGATGGCCTCCCCATACTCGAGGTCGGGATTGTAATTGTCGCCATAGGCGTAGATGCCCTTCTCGCTGCTCCAGAGGTTGTCCGGGTCGGTCACGAGGGTGACGACGGGCAGCGCATGGTTCACGCCGTCCGACGTGAAAAGGAAAGTGCCCGTGACGGTCTGGTTGGTGATGTACCCCTCGCGTATGGATATCGCGCGCACCACCGTGTTCTTGTCGGCCTGTATGGGCGCGCTGTACACGGGGGAGGACGCCGTGGGCGTGGTGCAGTCAAGCGTATAGTGGATGGTTTCCCCTTCGGGAACCGCGAGGCCGATTTCGATCGCCCCGTCATAGATGCCGGGGGTCGTGGTGAAGGCGGGCACGGCGGTGATGCCCGCGTTGCCGGTGCCGTTGGCCTGCCCGAAAGTGGGCGTGGCAAAGTAGGCGAGCGCGCCGGAAGAATCCCTGCCGTAGCTCACGTCGCTCATGAAAGCGCCCGCTTGCAGCTTGTCGAGCAGCAGCCCTTCGGGGGAGAAGAGGTATACGGAATCGCCCGATCGGCTCACGGCGAAATTGGCGTGGATTTCCCCGCCCTCGTATTTGTCAAGCTCCGAGGCGTACACCGTGAGATAGCCGCCCGCGGGAATGCTCACATCGGGAAAAAGCCACTTGCCCGGGTTGTTGGGATTGTTGGAAAGTGCGTATCCCAAAAGAGAAACCGGCTCGGCGCCGGCGTTGTGAAGCTCGATCAGGTCGTAGTAGCCGCCGTCGGCCGCCGCCTTCACGGAGATGTTCGCGCCCATGACCTCCGATATCGAGAGCGACCCGCGCGGGTAGGCGTTTGCCGCCATGAAGGCGGTGTACCCCGCGTCGTCGTTCGCGTAGCCCGGCGTGGGGTGCGTGTTGATGGAAAACTCGCCCGTGCCATCGGGGGTGCGCGCAAAGGACGCGTCCGTCTGCTGGCTCGCATAGGTCACGCTGTCGAGTATGGCGCCGTTTTTCGCGGTGATCACGACGTCCTCCCCGTACGCGCGCAAGCCGAAAGGAACGTGCAGCTCGCCGTTCTCTGCAAAGCCCGCGTTGCCTGAAAGAAACACCACGAGATAGCCGTGCGCCGGGATGATCGTCCCTTCCGGGAACACATATTTCTTGGGCTGCGAGAGCGTGTCCGATATGCCGCCGCCCGAAATGTCATAATCCTTGTCGTTGGCGTTATAGAGCTCCACCCAGTCGGAATACTGGCCGTACGCGTCCGCGAGCGTGGTCGAATTGGACGCCATGAACTCGTTGATGTAGACGCCCGCGTCCACCGTGCTCATGAGCGTGGCCTCGTAGGCGGCGATGCCCGCTTCGTCGTTTGAATAGCCCGGCGAGGGCTTCATGGCCATCCACGCGCCGGAGGCGTCCTTCGCGTAGCTCATGCCGGAATCCGCGGCCTTTAATACGAGCGTTTCGAGCGTGTTGCCGGACGCGCCGAAGAGCACCACGCTGTCCGCCGCAGAAATGCGAAACGGCGCGTGGAAGCTGTCCGCGCTCTCGCCGGAGCACCACAGGAGGATGTATCCGTTCGCCTCCACCGTCGTGCCCACGGGGAAAACGTACTTGACGCCCGCGGTCACATCGTCGCTCACGCCCAGGCCGCCAATGTCAAGCGGCGAGGAGGAGGTGTTGTGGAATTCTATCCAGTCGGGATAATCCCCGTTGGGGTCGGCGACGGAGCCTTTGTTGCTCGACATGACCTCGCTGATCTCGAGCGCGGAGGTGGAAGCGTTTTGCTCGGCGGGATGCTTTGTCAGGTATATGACGATGAAAACGACTGCAAGCGCAGCCGCTATGAGCGCAAATGCTATGCGCGCGACGCGTTTCATTGCGGCAGCTCGGCCGGGATGAACTCGAGCAGCGCCGCGATGATCCTCTCGGGCTTTTCCTCGTGCATGAGATGGCCGGCGTTCCTTACCACAGCCGAGGCGGCGTTGCGAAGCGCCGCGTGGTACACCTCCGCGCCGTGCTCCGGCAGATGCCACTTGTCCTCGCTGCCCTGGAGGATCAAAACGGGGGTGGGCACATCCCGAAGGCTCGCGAGCACGGGTTCCTCGTCAAAGCGCTGGACGGACATGCGCAGCGCGCGCCGCGCCGCGCCGTCGCACACGGTGCGATAGTAGGCGGCCACGACCTCCGGCGTGATGTTGGTCAAATCGAACACCGCTTCGTGCAAAAGCTTTTCCACGGTGCGCATGTTATAAAAGAAGCTCGCGGCAAACCCTAATAGAGGGCTGTCGATGAGGCGTATGGGCAGCGGCATTTCCGGCGAGATTCCGCCGGGGGAAAGCAAAACGATCCTGCCCACGCGGGAAGGCTCGTCCGCGGCAAGGCGCATCACATAGGCGCAGCCGAGCGAGAACGCCGCGAAATGGGCGCTTTGTATGCGCATTTCATCCATGAACGCGCGAAGGGCAAAGGCGTATTCCTCTATCGTGTAGCCAAACGTGTACGCCCGGCCGGAATAGCCGTGGCCCGGCAGGTCTATGGCAATCACGCGGTAATACGCGCTGAGCCTCTCGAAAACATTGCGCCATGTGTAGAAGGACTGGCCCACCGTGTGCACGAGTATGAGCGGCTCGCCCTCGCCCGCCTCGATGTAATGGAGCTTGAGCGGCTCGCGCTCCTCCTCCGGTCCGGCCGGAGCTTCGGCGGCAACGGGCGCTTCCGGCGCGTCCGCAAGTACCTCCGCGCCCTCCGCCGCGGCGGAAGCTTCCACCGGCGCGGGGGCGGCTTTTGCCTTTTTCGGCGCGTGCGCCTGCTCGATAGCGGGAAGGAGAATGTCCACAAAAGCGCCGACATTCTCCGAATTTACGAACTTTTTAACCTCAAGCGAAAAACTCACGGGTATCCTCCCGTCCGCGCACGCAGAGCGCGGCGGACACATAATCAGCTTATTTTACTATCTTTCCATGGCCATTGCAAGATTTAAAGCCGCAACTCCAATATTCGTTACGGATTGTTAACAGCATTTGTCGAATCAACGCCGCCCCATGCGTTTTTATCGCGCGCGCGGCAAGGCGCTTGCGCTCCTATCGGCCGCGCGGTTATAATACCATCAATGGAAGAAAACATCAAAAATCCGGAAAAAATGCCCTCCGTCAGGGAAGTGATCGACGCCTCGCTGCCCGCGGGCGCGCAGCGGGATCCGCACACGGCGGCCGCGCTTTCGCTTGCCTACGTGGGGGACACGGTGTACGATCTCTATGTGCGCACGTTCCTGGTCGAGCGCGAGGACGCGCGGGTGCGCGAGCTGCACCGCATGAGCGCGGCGCTCGTGTGCGCGGCGGGGCAGGCGGCGGCGTTCCATGCAGTCGAGCCCATGCTCACCGAGAACGAGCTTGCGGTGTACCGGCGCGGGCGCAACTCCCACCTGGGCACGGTCGCAAAAAACGCGAAAATTTCCGATTACAGGACGGCCACGGGGCTCGAGGCGCTCGTGGGCTTCCTTTACCTGACGGGGCAGGACGCGCGGCTCACCGCGCTCATGCGCGCAATCATCAAAAACGGGAGGGAAAACGATGCCCGGAGCAAAACTTGAAGTAAAACTGCTGTCCCACACGCCAAACCCGCAGGAGACAATCGCCCTCGCTGGGCGGCTTTGCTACAGTGAGAGCGATATACTCTCCCTTCGCGAGGCCGTGGAGGGTAAGGCGGAATCCTTCGTGGCGAAGCTGATGGCGCTGGGGCATCTTTCCCCGCTGGAGCACGCGTCCTTCACCTTCGGCGCGCAAGGGGTTTCCCGCGCGCTGCTCGCGCAGATCACGCGCCACAGGATCGCGAGTTTTTCCGTGCAGAGCCAGCGCTATGTGAAAAAAGACGGGGCGAGCTATATCGTGCCGCCGTCCATACAGGCGCTCGGCGGGGAAGCGGTAGAAGAGTTCGCGCGCCAGATGGAAATAGAGCAGGGATTTTACCGCTATTGGCTCGAGCGCGGCCTGCCCGCGGAGGACGCGCGCTTCGTGCTGCCAAACGCCGCGGAAACGCGCATGGTGTATACGATGAACGCAAGGGAGCTTTTGCACTTTTTTGCCCTGCGCTGCTGCGCGAGGGCGCAGTGGGAAATCCGCGCGCTCGCGTGGAGCATGCTCGGCATGTGCATCAGGGAGGCGCCCGCAATTTTCTCCGACGCGGGGCCGGGCTGCGTATCCTCCGGCTGCACGGAGGGAAAAATGAGCTGCGGGGAGCCGGATAAACAGACGGCCACCCTCGAAGAACTGCGCGCGCTCGCGTTGGCGGGCGCAGACGACGAAAGCATAGTGCAAGCGGTCACGCGCTTGATATAAAGGAGAGAAGAATATGGCGGACAAGGGAAAATCAGGCGCAAAGGGCCGCGAGGGCGGCTATAAGGGCAGGGAGGGCGCGCCCGTCTCATTTAAGGACGGACAACCCGTTTATCGCGGCGACAAGGGCGGCAGGACACAGGGCGACGCGCCCCGTTCCCGCGGCGGCGGAAAGAAGGGCGGTTATGCCCCGCGCCCCGACGACGCGAGGAGGGATGGCGCGAAAAAGGACGGCTACGCCCCACGCAACGACGGCAAGGGGCGTTTTGACGGCGCGAAAAAGGAGGGCTATGCCCCACACAACGACGGCAAGGGACGCTTTGACGACACGAAAAAGGACGGTTACGCCCCGCGCAACGATGGCAAGGGGCGCTTTGACGGCGCGAAAAAGGACGGTTATGCTCCCCGTTACGACGGCGCAAAGCGGGAAAATCCGCGCTACGGCGCGAAAAAAGAGGGCTATGCCCCCCGCGGTGATAAAGGCGGCAGATACGGGCAGGACAAGCCCTATTCCCGCGACGATAAGCCGACGAACCGTAAGCCGGAAGGATACAGGCGGGACGCGCGCGGCGGCGCGAAATATGAAAAATACGATAGGAAGCCGCGCGAGGAAGACAAGCCGCGCACAGGCGCGCCGCAGGAGCGCGACGAGGCCGTGCGCGATGAGCTGCCCTACCTCGTGATGGGGCGAAACGCCGTGAAGGAAGCGATCAAGAGCGGCAGAAGCATCGACCGCATACTCGTGCAGAAGGAGCCGGACGGGTCGCTGCGCGAGATCATCAACCTCGCGCGGGACAGGAACCTGCGCGTGGACGAGGCGGAGCGCGCGAAGCTCGACGAGCTTTGCATGCCCTTTGGCCACGGCGGCAAAACCGGCAATCATCAGGGCATCGTGGCGCAGGTGCCGGGCGTGGAGTACTGCGACCTTTCGGACATGCTCAACGCCGCCAAGGAGAAGAACGAAAAGCCTTTTATCATATTGCTCGACGGCATCGAGGACCCGCACAACCTCGGCTCCATCATAAGGAGCGCGGTCTGCGCGGGCGCGCACGGCGTTGTGATACCCAAGCGCCGCGCGGTGTCCGTGACGGCGGCGGCGAGTAAGGCGAGCGCGGGGGCCACGGAATACTGCAAGGTGGCGCGCGTGGCGAACCTTGCGGGCGCGATTGAGCGCCTCAAGGACGAGGGGCTTTGGATTGCGGGCGCGGATATGGGCGGCAAGCCCATGGGCGAGGCGCGCATGGAAGGCGCGCTGGCGCTGGTGGTCGGCGGCGAAGGTTCCGGCATTTCCCACCTTGTGAAGGAAAAATGCGACTTCCTCGTTTCCATTCCCATGTTTGGGCCGCTCGATTCCTTGAACGCCTCCGTGGCGGCGGCCATACTGATGTTTGAAAAACGCAGGCAGGACGGGAGCGCGAAATGACCGAGTACGCGAAGCTCGCGGACGAGGAGCTCGTTTTGATCTCCCACGGGGGGGACGAGCTTGCGGACGAGGAGCTCATAGAGCGCTATAAAAACATGGTGCGCATGAAATCGCGGCCTTATTTCCTCATCGGCGCGGACAGGGAGGATCTCGTGCAGGAGGGGATGATCGGCCTCTATAAGGCTGTGCGGGATTATTCGGGCGCGCACGAGATGAGCTTCCGCTCTTTTGCGGACATGTGCGTGCACAGGCAGATCATCACCGCCATCAAGCGCGCCTCGCGCAAGAAGCATACGCCGCTCAACACCTATGTGTCTATCTATCGCAATGAGGACGAGGAGCGCGAGCGCCCCCTTATCGACACCATGCCCTCCGCGCGCACGGAAAACCCCGAGGAGCTTTTCATCTCCCACGAATCGCTCGAAGGCATGCGCGGCATGCTCGATGACATGCTTTCCCCGCTTGAAAAGCGCGTGCTCGACCTCTTTCTCGAGGGGCGCTCGTATCAGGAGATCGCGGAGGTCATCGCGCGGGGCACCAAAACGGTGGACAACGCGCTGCAGCGCATCAAAAAGAAGCTTGAAAGCTACCTTGAAAAGAACCGGTAGGGCGATAAGCCGCCCTTTGGGGCGCGCGCAAAATCATTTGCGTTTTATTGCGCAACAAGGGCCCCTTGCCGCTTGCGGAAATGCGCGGGGTGGTGTATGCTATAAAGTATCGATACTTTGAATATCGATTATACGCACCGCAACCGCTCCCCTTCACGTCATCAGGCGGGGAGATGTTACAATGCGGGTATAAAGCATGAAACGGAAATCTAAAATAATCAAACGGAGGGAAAAACATGAAAAACATCAGGGTAGCATTATGGGGCTTCGGGGCCATGGGCGGCGGCATTGCGGAAGTGCTTTGCCGTAAAAAGGGCGTGGAAATCACCGGCGTGTGCCGCAAGAACCCCAGCTATGACGGCAAGAGCATGTACGAGGTGCTTGGCATAGACAGAGGCGAGCGCCCCGACGCGAAGATCTACAGCGACATAGAGAAGGTCGTCTACAAGGGCGCGGCGGACATCTGCGTCATCGCCACGGATTCCTTCACGAAGGATGTGTTCCCCAAGGTGAAGTACGTTGTGGAGCAGGGCATCAACGTCGTCTCCATCGCGGAGGAGATGAGCTACCCCAAGGCGCAGGCGCCCGAGCTTGCGGCCGAGATGGACAGGCTCGCAAAGGCAAACGGCGTGACGGTGCTCGGCACGGGCATCAACCCCGGCCTGATGATGGACCTTCTTGCCATCTGCTTCTCCGGCTGCATGACGGACGTTGAAAGCGTCATGTGCAAGCGCGTCAATTCCCTCTCCCCCTTCGGCCCGCTGGTCATGAAGGAGCAGGGCATCGGCATCACCGTCAAGGAGTTTGAGGAAGGCTGCAAGAACGGCCACCTCTCCGGCCATGTGGGCTTTGCGGAGTCCGCCGGCATGATCGCCGAGGCCATGGGCTGGGAAATAGACAAGTTCGAGCAGCAGATGAAGCCCATCGTGACCACGGTGGACCGCAAGTCCCCCTACGGCTTCGCGAAGGCGGGCGACGTGGCGGGCGTCAACATGACCGCGCAG
This sequence comes from Bacillota bacterium, assembly GCA_023393045.1. Taxonomy (GTDB): domain Bacteria; phylum Bacillota; class Clostridia; order Christensenellales; family CAG-138; genus Phil1. The sequence goes on from JAEWMV010000246.1 coordinate 10,021, forward strand.
GCCTATGTGGACGGCGTGCAGCGCATCGACCTCATCCATCCCCAGCAGATCGAGCCCGAGATGGAAGGCACCCAGACCGGCGACTACATCGTCATCAAGGGCGTGCCCAACATCAACATGGCCAACACGCCGGAAATAGACGGCGGCATCGGCACCATCGCGATGGCCGTGAACATGATTCCCCATGTCATCAACGCGAAGCCCGGCCTCAAGACCATGCTCGACCTCCCCGTGCCCCATGCCATCATGGGCGACATGCGGGACATGATCGAGAAATAACAAACAAAGACGGGCGCGCCGCGCGCCCCCGCATACGGCGTATACAGCGAAATAAAGCGCTTTGTGCGGGGGCGGCCGATGGCCGTCCGTCGTATTCTTATTGAAAGGAACGGAGGGATTGTCATGGCGAAAAAAGGCGATTGGGCGCTCACGCACACCATCGTACTCAAACCGGAGCAGCGCGCTCCGCAGGTGCCGGAGGATACCCATGGGGTACCGCTCGAGATGTGGGTCAAGGGCTATCTCAATGCGGATGCCCAAATCGGGGACGAAGTTGAGGTCACGACCCGCACAAAGCGCGTCGTGCGCGGCACGCTCGTGGAAATCAACCCGCGCTATAAGCATGATTACGGCGATTTTGTGCCGGAACTGCTTCAAATCGGCGACACCGTGCGGGATATACTCTTTGGAGGTGACAGGTAATGCGCGACAACAGCTATGAGGCGGTCATGGCCCGCAAGGGCGAAATCATGAAAACCGCGGTGGGCATGGATTACGCGCAGTTCGAGTCCGGCTCCATCGCCTTCGACTACGAGGGCATGATGCGCTCCACCGGGCTTGACCTCGAGGAGATCATGCGCATACAAAGCGGCTTTGCCATAGGCAACACGCCGCTCATCGAGCTTAAGAACATCACAGCCCTCGCGCGCAAGCTCGCCCCCGCGGGTAAGGGCGCAAGGATATTTATCAAGGACGAGGCGGGGAATCCGTCCGGCAGCTTCAAGGCGCGCCGCGCGGCAACGAGCATCTACACCGCCAAGAAGATGGGCTACAAGGGCGCCATCGCCGCCACCTCGGGCAACTACGGCGCGGCGGTCGCCTCCATCTGCGCGATGAGCGGGCTCCGCTGCATCGTCGTGCAGGAGTGCTACGATTCAAAGGGTCTCGGCCAGCCGGAAATCATCGAGAAAGCAAGGAAGTGCGAGGCCTTCGGCGCGGAGGTCGTGCAGCTCACGGTGGGGCCGGAGCTCTTCTACATGTTCCTTCGCATGCTTGAGGATACGGGCTATTTCAACGCCTCGCTCTACACGGCCTACGGCATACTCGGCGTAGAAACGCTGGGCTATGAAATCGCCTCGCAATTCAGGGGCCGCTTCGGCTTCGATCCGGACGCGGTGGTATGCACCAACGCGGGCGGCGGCAACCTCACGGGCACGGCGCGCGGGCTTAAAAAGGCCGATTGCGACGCCAAGGTCATCGCCGCGAGCGTGAACCTTACGGGCCTTCACATGGCGAGCGACACGCAGTTCAACAAAAAATCCTTCACCACCGGCCACACGGGCTTCGGCATGCCCTTCTCCACCTGGCCGGACAGGAGCGACGTGCCCAGGAGCGCGGCGCGTCCGCTTCGCTATATGGACCGCTACGTCACCGTCAGCCAGGGCGAAGTGTTCTACATGACCGAAATGCTCGCCTCGCTTGAGGGTTTGGAGCGCGGCCCCGCTGGCAACACCAGCCTTGCGGCGGCATTTTGCATCGCGCAGGAGATGGACAAAGACCAGTGCATCGTCGTGCAGGAAACGGAATACACGGGCGCCGGCAAGCACATCAACCCGCAGCTCGCCTTCGCGCGCAAGAACGGCATCGACATCCGCTTCGGCGATCCCGCCGAGGAGGTGCCGGGCAAGAGCATCATACTCCCCGCCCATCCCTCCCTCATCAAGGCGCGGGATGTGGACACCGACCACATGCGCCACAGCCTTATCAGGAACGCGCTCGCCACAGTCAAGCACGCCCCCACGGATGCGGACGTCGCCTTCCTCGCCGAGGAAGTCAAGCGGGACGAGGCGTTCGTGCGCGAAGCCGTGGGCGCGAAATAACGCCAAAGGAGTCTTTTATGAAGAGAGAGGACGATTATTCCACAAGGCGCGCCCATCTGGCGAAGCTTTCGGATAAAGAGCTCGAGGAGCGCTTCTGGTCCCTTGCGGACAAGATCACCGAGCCGCTGCTCAAGATGGGTTATGAAAACACCTCGCCCGCCATAGAGCGAAGCGTGCTGCTTCGCATGGGCTTTTCCTCCATCGAGGCCAAGGAAATCGTAAACGGGTGCATGGAGCGCAACCTGCTCGCCCACGGCGCGGGCAACGTGGTGCTGCGGCTCGCGAAGAAGGCGCAGATGGACGTTCGGGAAGCGGGCCTCGCGCTGTGCGCAGGCAAGCTTTGGGACGAAGCCGCGGCGCAGTTTTAAGGAAGGTGCAGCATGAGCGAAACATACAAGCTTGACCCAAACAAGAACATCGACGTTGCCGAGGTGCTGAAGGACCTCGCGCATTACCATCCCAGAAGGCGCGGCTGGACTTGGCGCGAGAGCGCGCCGGGGATTCACATGGGGCCTTTTACCTACGAGGATTGCAGCAAGCCCTTGAAGGACAGCGTACCCCTGCCCCCGGCCCACTACTTTGACAATATCGACCCCCAGCCCGTACCGACCATCACCACGGAGATCGCCTCCGGCCGCTTTGAGGATGACATCCGCCGCATGCGCATGGCGGCGCACCACGGCGCGGATCACATCATGGTCATCCGCACCGCCGGGCAGAGCCATTTCGACGGGCTCATAGAAGGCACCCCGCAGGGCATGGGCGGCGTGCCCGTCACCAGAAAGCAGGTGCGCGCGCAAAGGAAGGCGCTCGATATGATCGAGGACGAGGTGGGCCGTCCCATCAACTACCACAGCTACGTTTCGGGCGTGGCAGGGCCGGACATCGCCGTGATGTTTGCGGAGGAGGGCGTCAACGGCGTCCACCAGGACCCGCAGTACAACGTGATCTATCGCAACATCAACATGGTGCGCTCCTTCGTGGACGCGTGCGAATCCAAGAAGCTCATCGCCTGGGCGGATCAGGCGCAGATAGACGGCGCGCACAACGCCAACGCCACCGCGCGCGACGCGTGGAAGGTCATGCCGGAGCTCATGGTGCAGCACGCCATCAACGCCATCTTCTCGGCCAAGGTGGGCGTGCCCAAGAGGAACATCTGCCTTTCTACCGTGCCGCCTTCGGCGACGCCGGGGCCCTGCATCCATATGGATCTGCCCTACGCGGTGGCGCTGCGCGATTTCTTCCATGAATACCGCATGCGCGCGCAGATGAACACCAAGTACATTGAATCCTCCACGCGCGAGGCGACGGTGACGCACGTTTTGAACATGGTCATCTCCAAGCTCACCCGCGCGGACATACAGTCCACCATCACCCCGGACGAGGGCCGCAACGTGCCCTGGCACATCTACAACCTCGAGGCGTGCGACACCGCCAAGCAGGCGTTGGTGGGCATGGACGGCCTCATGGAAATGGTGGAGCTCAAAAAGGACGGGTACCTGCGCGAAAAGGCGAGGGAGTTAAAGGAGCGCGCCGTACTCTTCATGGAGGAAATCGTGGAGCTGGGCGGCTATTTCGCCGCGGTCGAGGCGGGCATGTTCGTCGACTCCGGCATGTATCCCGAGCGTAACGGCGATGGCATCGCGAGGAAAATCAACGGCGGCATCGGCGTGGGCACCATCGTCAAACGCGAAGCGGACTATTGCGCGCCCGTCACCGCGCACTACGGCTACAACAACTTTGCCCAGTACGGCGTAGGCAATCCTGCCGACCTCATCGGCGGCTGCACGCTTGAAAAGCCGGAGAAGATCATCTTCATCGACGAGCTCGACGAGGAGGACAACTGCAACGTGCGCATGGGCGAGGTGAGGGAATTTGCCCAGCCCGGCGCAAAGCTTATCCGCCCCGAAATGGAATGGCTTGCGGACGGCACGGTGATGCTCACCATGTTCTTCCCTGCGGAAAAGGGCATTGCCGAGGCGGCGGCGCTCGAGTGCGGCAGACGCATGGGCCTCACGGACGTGGAGGTCATCTCCCGCGAAATCGCGCACCGCGCCGAGGGCACGCGCATCGAGTTGAAAGGCAAGGTGCCTTTTGCCATCGAGGTCGACAAGCTCGTCATTCCCAAGGAGCCGGACGTTTTGAGCGATGAGGAGATCCGTAAGGATATCGAGCGCAAACCCCTGAAGGTCGTCTGCGGCACTATCGGCGAGGACGAGCACAGCGTGGGCCTGCGCGAGATCATCGACATCAAGCACGGCGGCATCGAGAAGTACGGCATCGAGGTGCATTACTTGGGCACGAGCGTGCCGCCCGAAAAGCTCGTCAACGCGGCCATCGAGATGAACGCGGACGCGATGCTCGCCTCCGTGATCATCAGCCATGACGACATCCACTATAAGAATATCGCCAAAATCAACCGCATCGCCACCGAAATGGGCGTGCGCGACAAGCTCATCTTCGTCGCGGGCGGCACGCAGGTAGCTTCCGCCCAGGCGCGCGTGAGCGGCGCGGACGAGGGCTTCGGCCGCGGTAGCCACGGCAACCATGTGGCCACCTTCCTCGTGAAGCGCCGCAGGGAACTGGAAGGCAATTGACTATGTCGATTGCAACTAATAGTGAACGGTGAATAGTGAATAACTGCCGCTGCGGCGGGCGGATGGCGACCGGAAAATGCCGCCGTGGCGGAAAAATGACGATCGGGCAAATGAAAAACATGCATATTGACGTACTGGTAGCGGAAATCGGTTCAACCACCACCCTCGTGAATGCCTTTTCGGGCATTCACGAGGGCAAACCGCGCTTCCTCGGGCAGGGCTGCGCGCCCACCTCCGTGCTTGCGGGGGATGTGCGCGTGGGCCTGCAGGGCGCGACGGACGAGCTCAAGTGCGGCATGGGCTGGGATGAACTGACCTATGGGGAAATGCTCGCCACGAGCTCCGCGGCGGGCGGCCTGCGCATGTGCGTGCACGGCCTCGTGTATGACATGACCGTGCGCGCGGCCGAGGCGGCGGCGCTTGGCGCGGGCGCCATCATCAAGCTCGCCACGGCGGGCAGGCTGACGGATTATGATATCGCGGACCTTGCGGCAATCGATCCCAACCTCATCCTCCTTGCCGGCGGCACGGATTATGGAGAGAGGGAAACCGCGCTCTTCAACGCGAAGAAGCTTGCGGAGAGCGGCCTGCGCGCGCCCGTCATCTACGCGGGCAACGTGCAGAACCAGCGCGCCGTGGAGGATATTTTCCATAAGGCGGGCATACCCTGCAGCATCACGGAAAACGTCTATCCCAAGCTCGACAAGCTCAACATTGAGCCCGCGCGCAAAATCATCCACGCCGTGTTTGAGGAGCACATCGTCAAGGCTCCCGGCATGGAGCATATACGCGACATGGTCACGGGCAGCATCATCCCCACGCCGGGCGCTGTGATGGAAGCCTCCCAGCTTCTTTATGACGACATCGGCGACCTCGTCATCCTCGACATCGGCGGCGCGACCACGGACGTGCACAGCGTGACGGGCGGTTCGGATGAGATCGCAACGCTTTTGACCTCCCCGGAGCCCTTTGCAAAGCGCACCGTGGAGGGCGACCTCGGCCTTTATATCAACGCGAAAAACGTGGTGGATATGATCGGCCTCGACCATTTAAAAAA
>JAEWMV010000033.1 GCA_023393045.1 Bacillota bacterium
ATGGGGAACATCGTGAAAAAAGCGGACAGGCCGCTTCGCGTGTTAAACCTCTTCGCCTACACGGGCGGCGCGACGGCGGCGCTCGCCGCCGCGGGCGCTGAGGTGGTGCATGTGGACGCGGCCAAGGGCATGGTCGCCTGGGCAAAGGAGAACCTCGCCGCCTCCAATCTCGCCGATAAGCCTGTGCGCTTCATCGTGGACGACGCGGTGAAGTTCGTTTTGCGCGAGGCGCGCCGGGGCCGCGAATACGACGGCGTGCTCATGGACCCCCCCAGCTACGGGCGCGGCCCCACGGGGGAGATGTGGAAAATAGAGGACGATCTTTACCCCCTCGTTTCCGCGGGCGCGGGCATCCTTTCCCGGGACGCGCGCTTCTTCCTCATCAATTCCTATACGACCGGGCTTGCGCCGAGCGTATTGAAAAACGTGCTTGGCATAGCGCTCGCGGGCCGCGGCGGGCACATAGAAGCCGGAGAGGTCGGCCTTCCCGTCATGCGCGGCAATCTGGTTCTGCCCTGCGGCGCTTCGGGGCGCTGGACGATAGATTAAATTAAAGGATGGATGAAACGGGACATGCACTACACGTTTAAGAACAACGGCGTATGCTCCAGCAAGGTGGAGCTCGACATCGAGGAAAACAGGGTGAAGAACATCGCCTTTACCAACGGCTGCAACGGCAACCTCAAGGCGATCGGCGCGCTTGCCGAGGGCATGACGGTGGACGACGTGATAAAAAAGCTTGAGGGCATCGGCTGCGGCAGCAACAGCACCTCCTGCGGCGACCAACTCGCCTGCCATTTGAAAGGCATTAAAGAGAAGAGCGTATGACGGAGCTTTCCCGCGCGATTTTTCAAGAGTATCAGGTGCGCAAGGGCAGGCGGCGCAAGACCGCCTTCCTCGAGTTCCTCCTCCCCGCGCTTGAGAGGGAGGGGATTGCCGCGCGCGTGGACGCGAAGGAGGCTTCCGCCTTCAACCGCAACGTGGTCATAGGCGACCCGGATAAAGCGAGGCTTATTGTAACTGCGCATTACGACACCTGCGCCGTGATGCCCGTGCCCAATTTCATCACGCCCAAGAACGTGCCGCTGTACCTGCTCTATCAGTTTGTCCTCGCGGGGGCATTGATCTTCCTTGCGTTCATGGCGGGCACTTTGCCCGCACTTTTTGGCCTTGCGGAGGGCCTTTCGTCCGTTGTTTATCTCGCGGCGCTGCTTTTGGGCCTCTATCTTCTCATGTGCGGCCCCGCCAATCCCCATACCGCCAACGACAACACCTCGGGCGTGATTGCCGTCATTGAGACCGTGCTCGCGCTGCCTGAGGAACTCAGGGATAAGGTCGCTTTCGTGCTTTTTGACAATGAGGAGCTTGGGCTTTTAGGCTCCGGCGAATTTGCCAAGCGGCACCCCGGCGTGAGAAAAAACGCCTATGTCCTCAACCTCGACTGCGTGTCCGACGGAGACAATATGCTCGTCGTGCTGCCAAAGAAATGCCCGGCGGAGCTGGAAACGCTCCTGCGGGGGAGTTTTGTCGTGGGGGAGGGGAAGGCTGTGCTGATCGAGAGCGCCAAGGGCGCGCTCTATCCTTCCGACCAGATCAATTTCAAGCTGGGTGTCGGCGTCGCTGCGCTCAAGAAAACAAAAGGCGGCCTTCTTTATATGGACAGGCTCCATACCAAGCGCGACACTGTGTTTGACGAAACAAACATCGAATATGTTAAGGCCGCGCTGCTGCGCGCGGCCCAAAGCATCGTATAGCGGTTTATTTACCTCCCTATATCGTACACGCTCCTTGCGCGCGCCTCTTTGGGCGCGCCTTTTGTGATTTTTACGCGACGCTCGCCCGCGTCCATGTCGAAATAATTGTCGGACAAAACCGCGTCGCAGTCGAAGGAAAGCTCCACACCGCGCGCGTACGCTTGGGCCGTGACGACGACCTCGTCCCCCTCGATGCGGGCAACAAGCTTCGGATCAAGGAAGTGAAAGTGCTTGGGCGGGCAGAAGAGCGCGCTGCCGGAGCCGACGATGCCGCCCTTTTCATCCAGCAGGCGGAAGGAGAAGTAGCTTTCGTAGGTGTCTGCTTCGGAAAAGTCCGGCGCGGGGAACCACGCGGCCGAGAGCGCGGGAACCTCCGCCCGCGCGCTGCCGGAGGAGATCACGGAAGCGTCCGGGCGGCGCAGCTCCCACCGGATGGTGCCTGAGAAGGGGGCAAGCGTTTCGTTGGACACGTTGAGCCGCGCGCGCTTATGCCACGGCGCGGGTTTTTCTGCATTGACGTTGGTGTCCTGCGAGAGCACGCCATCCTCCTCGCAGGAGATGAGCACAGGCGCAAAGAAGCGCTTTTCAAAATAGTGCAGCGCCTTCCAGCGGCCGTAATAGTCGATGCTCGACCAGCTCGCCACGGGCCAGTTGTCGTTCAATTGCCACACCACCGCGCCCATGCAGCGGCCGCGGTGCCGCCGCCAGTGTTCCGCGCCGTACTGGATCGCCTGCGCCTGCAAAAGCTGGGAGGCGTAGGCCAAAGTATCCATGTCGTAAGGGTAGCGGTACATCTGCGCGAGGTAAAAGAAGATTTTGCCGTTGGCGGAGGCGTTGCGCTGGTGCTTTTCCATAATATAGGAAAATGGATTGCGCTCCTGCGGCAGGGTGAAGGCTTCTATGGTCTTCATGCAGGGGAAGGACTGGAAGCCGAACTCCGACACAAAGCGGAACAGGTGGTTGCGGTAATCCGTAAAAGGCAGAAGGCCGTGCCAGACCGCCCAGTCATGCACGTCGCCCCTGTTCTCGTCGTTGGGCTTGTCAAAACCGCCGCCCGAGGAAGGGCTCGCCGGCCAGTAAAAGGTAAAGGGTGCGGCTTTTTTCAAAAGCTTGGGGAAGATGTACTCGTACATCTTGATGTAATCCGCCTTCTGCGCGGGGCTCGAGAGCCAGCCCGCCTCGTCGATGAGCTGCTCCATCTCGTTATTGCCGCAGATGAGGCCGAGCGAGGCATGATGGCGTATCCGCTTGGCGTTCTCTTCCACCTCGCGGGTGATACTCGCTTCAAATTCCTCGGTGAGATTGTATACCGCGCAGGCGAACATCAGGTCCTGCCAGACGATGAGGCCCAGCTCATCGCAGATGTCGAAGAAGAAATCGTCCGGATAATAGCCGCCGCCCCACACGCGCACGCAGTTGTAGTGGACGTCCTTCGCGTCGCCCAAAAGCGCCCGCGTGCGTTCCGGCGTCACGCGGGAGAGTATGCTGTCCTCCGGTATGTAGTCCGCCCCCATGGCGAACACGTCGTGCCCGTTGATATGGAAGCAGAAGCCCTCGCCCCATTCGTCCTTCTCGCGGCGTACGGTGAGCGTGCGAAGACCGATGCGCTTTTTCCACGCGTCCAGCGCCTTTTCGTTTTCAACAAGCGTTACTTCAATGGAATAAAGCGGCTGCGCGCCGAGGCCGCTTGGCCACCAAAGCTGCGGATTTTCCACCGTAAAGCTGCAATCCGCGCCCGACGCGGTATAGGTTTCCCCGTCGGGAGCGGTCAGCTTTACGCGCACCTCATACTTGCCGGGACGGAATTCCTCAAGCGTTGTTTTTATGCTGAGCGCAACTTTGCTTTGCTCATGCACTTGTTCAACCAGCACGTCCGCGATGCGCGCGCCGTTTATGCCCAGAAGCGCCACGTCCCGCCAGATACCCGCGTCCGGCAGGCGCGCGCCCCAGTCCCAGCCGAACATGCAATGCGCCTTGCGAAGCAGAGGGAAGCCCTGCATCGCGTCCGCCGCGCCGTCCGCACGGCTTTTTTGATACGCTTCCCTGATGTGGCGCGTGGGGGAGTCAATCTTCACGCAAAGCAGGTTCTCGTCTTGGCGCAGCTTTCCCGTCACGTCCGCTTCCCACGTTATGTGCATGTTGTCCGCATGGAAGAGAAGCGCGCCGTTTAGAAAAACGTCCGCCACGGTGTCGATGCCCTCGAAGCGCAACAGAATCCGCTCGCAGGCGAGCAGTTCCGGCGGGACGCAGAAGGCGCGGGAAAATACGAAATCGTTTTCAATAAGCGCCAGCGCCGCCATTTCATTGTCCCGATAAAAAGGATCCTCCATTTTGCCCGCGGCGAGCAGCGCCGCGTAGACAGAACCCGGCACTTTTGCGGGAAAATGTTCGGAATTATCCGAATTTATCGGCATTTCTAAATCCCATACGCCATTGAGAGAAAGTGTCGTCATCTGCGCAACGCTCCTTTCGATATGCCTGTGCAGGGTTTGTTTACTCTATATGTTATGTCTTTTTATTTCTCTGTCAAGCCTCTAAAACGAAATCGATTTAGATCTTATGGTAATATTTGTAAAATAATAATGGAAAATGATGACGGAAAATTGACAATTTGCAGGAACGCATCGATAAAAATGAAGGAAACATTGCGTAATTTGGGCATATTTTAAGAATAGGGCAATAAAATTGCGATGAAAGAAAACAGGGCATTGACAATTTTATATGACGGCAATATAATGAGTTTGCGAAAACGATTAAGTTAAACATTTCATTCATATAAATCAAAACGGGCGGTAAGTCAATGGCAACAATCAAAGAAATTGCGCTGGCGTGCGGCGTATCCGCGGCCACGGTGAGCAAGGCACTCAACAACGCTTCGGACGTGGGCGTCGACACGGCGCGGCGCGTGCGCGACGCCGCGCGCAGCATGGGCTATTTCCCCAACGCCGCGGCGCGCGCCCTCAAGACCAACCGCTCGCACAACATCGGCCTGCTCTTTGCGGACGCCACCAACAGCGGCCTCGCGCACGAGTTCTTTTCGCTCGTGCTCAACAGCCTTAAGGATGAAAGTGAAAAGCACGGCTATGACGTCACCTTCATCAGCCGGGACATCGGCCACACAGGCATGAGCTACCTCGAGCACTGCCGGTACAGGCATTGCGACGGGGTGGCCATTGCGACCGTGCTCGATTACGGCGACCCGCAGGTCATCGAGCTTGCGCAGAGCGACATACCGCTCGTCGCCATCGACTATGTGTTTGACAACAGGAGTTCCGTGCTCTCCGACAACGTGCAGGGCATGCGGGAGCTTGTACGCTACGTATACTCTATGGGGCACAGGAAAATCGCCTTCATACACGGCGACAGAACCGCCGTCACCAAGATGCGGCTTGCGAGTTTTCACAAAACATGCGAGGAACTCGGGTTGAAAATACCCGACGAATACGTGATCGAGGGCGTGTTCCACGAACCCTCGGCCAGTGCCAGGGCCACGCGGGAGCTTCTCTCCCTCCCCGATCGGCCCACCTGCATACTCTTCCCGGACGACTACTCTTTCTTGGGCGGCATGAATGAGATCGAGAGCGCCGGGCTTCAAATACCGGAGGACATCAGCGTTTGCGGCTTCGATGGCATCCACCTTTCGCAGGTGCTGCGCCCGCGGCTCACCACCGTGCGCCAGAGGACGGACACGCTCGGCGCCCAGGCGGCGCGCATGCTCGTAGAAGCCATCGAAAACGGCAAGACCCACCTTCCGCACCGCGTGGTGGTGCCCTGCGAACTGATCGTGGGGGAATCCGTCAGGCGCATCTGACTGCGAATTAAGGGTTGACCGCGCCCCGGGGCGCGGCCCGCATGAAAATAATGAAGGAGGAAAAACCATGAGAAGCAAGCTTTGGAAGTTTCTGGCGCTCGCGCTGGTGGCTCTGATGGCGCTTAGCGTGATTGCCGGATGCCAGGAGAAGGAGCCGGCAGAGAACGAGCCCGATCAGACGACCCAGCCGCCCATTGAGACCGATGCGCCCGATGTGACCGAGCCGCCGGCCCAAACGGTGGAACTCCCCCGCAACGAAACGCTGTATTTCGCGGGGCAGCAGTGGGGCACCGTCAACGGCTGGAACCCCCTGAGCGACGACATGAACAACGCAATGGCAATCGCCAGCTCCGCGGGCGGCAGCCGCACGGTCATGTTTGAGACACTCTATATGTACAACATGCTCGACGGCTCCATGACCCCGCTGCTGGCGCTGGGCGATCCCGAGTGGGCCGCGGACAAGACTTCCGTCACCGTCAAGCTCAACCCGGCGGCGCACTGGAGCGACGGCACCCCCGTCACCTCCGCGGACGTGGTCTACACCTGGGAGTGCGACGTGAAGTACGCCAACTCCATGGGCACGGGCTATTCTCCCTATGTGGCCTCGGTCGAGGCGGTCGACGAGTACACCATACTCATCACCTCCACGCTGACCGCGGACGGCAAGCCCACCAACCCGCTGCAGCTTGCCTGCTTCCTCGTGCAGCCCTACATCATGCAAAAAGCGTGGCTGCAGACCCTTGAAGGACGCAACAGCGCGGACACCATCAAGCAGGATCCGGGCGACGACGTCGTCTGGAGCGGCCCGTACACCAAGTATTTCTCCGACGATCAGAAGGTTGTCTTCGTTCGCGACGACGGCTATTGGGGCCAGGACGCCTCCATGTGGGGCAAGCTGCCTGTTCCCAAGTACCTCGCACACACTATCTATGCCGACAACCCCGCCGGCCAGGTCGCCTTCGCGGCCGGCGAGGTGGACGTCTGCCAGCAGTTCATCTCCAACATTCAGGATCTGTGGGAGGACGAGGGCCTGCCCATCTCCACCTATCTTGACGAGCCGCCCTACGGCATCTGCGTCAACATGCCCACAGCCTGGTACAACATGAGCTCGTATGGCCTCGACAACGTCGCCGTGCGCAAGGCCATCGCGCTCGCGGTCGACTACGACGCCATCAACCAGAACGCCATGACCGGCCAGAGCCCCACCTTCCAGGAAGTGCCGCGTTCGCTGATGAACCCCACCGCGGGCGAGCAGGCGATGTATGATAAGGAATATATCGCCGGCAAGGGCCTCCAGTGGGCGGGCAACGACATCGAGGGCGCCAAGGCGATGCTCGACGCGGCCGGCATCGTCGACACCGACGGGGACGGCTACCGCGAGCTGGATGGCGTGAAGCTTTCCTACAACGCGTGCGCGCCGTTCGGCTGGACGGACTGGCAGTCCTCCATGGAAATTGTCGCCGCGGCGGGCGAGGCCATCGGCATCGAGATCGTGACCGAGTACCCCGACTGGGCGGTGTACCAGACGGTTGTTACCGCCGCCGAACAGACCGATTACGACATCTTCATGATGTGGACCGACTCCGCCACCCCCGCGCAGCCCTGGGGCCGCGTGCGCATGCTCATGAGCTCCGAGTACATCGGTGTGGAAAACAACTGGAGCGGCAACTGGGGCCATTACTCCAACGCGCGCATCGACGAGCTCATCAAGCTCATCCCGGTTGAAACCGACCCCGCGAAGGTCATCGAGTACTACACCGAGGCGGTTGAAATCTACCTCACCGAGGTGCCCAGCTTCTCCCTCATGTATCGCCCCGACAAGTTCCACGGCGTGAACGAATCCGTGTGGACCAACTATCCCGAGGGCGACGACGGCAGGAACATCCCGCCGATGGACTGCACCGACGGGTACAGCATCGCGGCGCTCTATGACCTCGAGCTCGTCAATCCCTAAACCCTAAAATGCATGAAACAGCCATGTTTCAAGGACAACTGCGAAACATGGCTGTTTCTCTAAACAGGAGAAAACGCACGCGAAGAGGAATGTTGTCGTTTTGTGAGGACAGGAGAACGCAGCCGTTTCTCATTTCGGGAGGGAACGCTCATGAAAGGATACCGCAAATATTTCGGCAAAAAGCTGTTTTGGTTCTTGATCACCTTCGTCGCCGCGGTGCTTCTGAATTTCCTGTTGCCGCGCCTTTTGCCCGGCGACCCCGTGGCGGCGATCACCGCCAAGACCGCGCGCGGCATTTCGGACGCCAACGCCGTGAAGCATATCTATGAGGAATACGCGCGCAAGTTCGGCACCGACCAGCCCATGTACAAACAGTTCGTCACCTACTTTTCCAATTTCTTCAAGGGCGACTTCGGCCTTTCCTTCAGCCAGTACCCCAGGGAGGTTTCGGACATCATAAAAAACGCCATCTGGTGGACCATCATGCTGCAGTTCCCGGCGATTATCGTAGGGTGGCTGCTGGGCAATATTCTGGGCGCGCTCGCCGCCTATATCAGGAAGGGTTTTGACAAGGTCATCATGCCCGCCTGCCTGTTTGCGAGCAACATCCCCGCCTTCGGCATGGCCGTCATACTGCTGGTGATTTTTGCCATCAAGCTCAAGACGGCGCCTACCGCGGGCGGCTACGGATTCGACCTGCTTCCCGCCTTCACATGGAAATTCATAAAGTCCGTCATTGACCATTACCGCCTGCCCTTCTGGTCGATCGTCATCGTCGCCATAGGCGGGCAGGCCATCGGCATGCGCTCCATGTCCATTTATGAGCTCAATGCGGACTATGTCAAATACAGCCGCTTCCTCGGCATCAAGGACTGGAAGATCGTGGGTTATGTTTTCCGCAACGCCATGCTGCCGCAGGTGACGGGGCTTGCGCTCTCCATCGGCACCATGGTCGGCGGCGCACTGGTGGCGGAGGTGATCTTCAGTTATCCGGGTCTCGGCTCCACCATACTCACGGCGGTGAGCATGAGCGATTATCCGCTGCTCTCGGCCGCCACGCTCATCGTCACGGTCATGGTGCTCATCGCAACGCTCGCCATAGACATCATCTACGGCTTCATCGACCCGCGCGTCAAGGCCGCGCAGTTTGAGTGAGGGGAGGGAGGCGCAAATGAAAAGCACATTAAAACAGATGTTCCGCTCCCCGAAGTTCCTCGTGGGCTTTTGCATCATGGCCGCGATATTGCTCATGATGCTCATCTGCCCGCTCGTCAACCCCGGCGACCCGCTGGAGATGATCGGCGTGGGCTCCTTCCTCGAGCCCGGCACCTACGTTTCGCTCTACGACGCGCTGGATACCGGCACCACCACCATCAAGCTTCCCGACGCCGCGGACAATCGCATCGACAAGATGCTCACCGGCGAAGACCGCGTGGCGATGGTCAACTGGTTTGCCGCGGTGGGCGTGGATACGGAGGGGCTCGACATCAACGACACGGATGCCATGCTCGCGCTCTGGTGGGAGCATTACGACCCTAACGTCAAGCCCGAGGGAATGACCAAGGCGCTTCGCAATTACTACGTGCGCCTCGACCGGGCGCTCGAGAGCGCCAAGCTCACGGACACGCTGCGCGTTTACGACACCGACGAGGAAACGGGGGAGCCCGTTGAAAAGGGCAAAGTCACCACCACGGACTATGTCAATACCAAGGACGTAGCCAACGTGAAGCACCTGCCGCTTGGCACGGACAACTTCGGGCGCGACGTATTGAAGGAGCTTGTCGCCGCCTGCGGCACGTCCCTTCGCATCGGCATCATCGCGGGGGCCATCGCCACGTTCGTGGGCCTCACGCTGGGGCTCCTCGCGGGCTATGTGGGCGGCATTTGCGACGATATTATCATGTTCTTTACGAATCTCTTTACCGTGGTGCCCTCCTTCGTGCTGCTCTTGCTCATCTCCTACAGCATCGACCAGGACCAGCGGGGCGCGAACACCGTGGCCCTCGTCATAGGCGCAACGAGCTGGGTGTGGACGACGCGCTCGGTGCGCTCGCAGGTGATGTCGCTTCGCCACCGCGACCATGTCAACCTCTCGCGCATATCGGGACACAGTTTGGTTCGCATCATCCTCACGGACATACTGCCCTACATCGCCTCGTATGTGGTGATGGCCTTCATTTTGCAGATAAGCTCCGCCATACTCGCGGAGGCGCAGCTTTCCATGATCGGCCTCGGCTCCAAAACCACCGAGGAGGCGACCTTGGGCATCATGATGAACTGGGCCATGCTCTACGCCGCGCACCTCAACGGCTCGTGGTGGGCGTATTTCCCGGTGCTTTTGACTATCGCGCTCATCAGCTTTTCGCTCAATTTGATGAACACGGGGCTCGACCAGGTGTTCAACCCGCAGCTTAGGGATTGAGGAGGCCGACTTATGGGAAAAGCAATGATTGAGGTCAGCGGCCTCACCACCAAGTACATCACGCGCTTTGGCGAGGATATCTACGCCGTGGACGACGTGTCCCTGCGCGTGGAGGAGGGCAAGTCCCTCGGCATCGCGGGCGAATCCGGCTGCGGCAAGTCCACGCTCGCATTGAGCCTCATGGGGTATTATTTCGCGCCGCTCCACTACACCGGCGGGGAAATCATCCTGGACGGCGTGAACATCTCCCGCATGAGGCCGGACGACGTAAGGAAAAAGATACTCGGCACCGAAATCGCCTACATACCGCAGGCGGCGATGAACGCCCTCAACCCCACGCGGCGGATTATCCGCTTCGTGGAGGACGTCATTCGTGCGCACGAGCCCAGGGCAACGAAGAAGGAAATTTACGAGCGTGCCGTGGAGCGCTTCCGCGTACTGGGGCTGCCGCCCGAGGTGTTGCAAAAATACCCGGTGGAGCTCTCCGGCGGCATGAAGCAGAGGACGGTTATCGCGGTGACGACCATACTCTCCCCCCGCGTGCTCATCGCGGACGAACCGTCGAGCGCCTTGGACGTAACGAGCCAGAAGATGGTCATCAAGATGCTCAAGGACCTCATGGCAAAGGGCTACATCAAGTCCATGATCTTCATCACCCACGAGCTGCCGCTCCTCTATAACGTGACGGACGACATCATGGTCATGTACGCGGGGCAGATCGTGGAAACGGGCAGCGCGAAGGAAATGGTGTTCGACCCGCTGCACCCCTACTCCAAAGGGCTCATGGGTTCCATCATCGTGCCCGAGGAGGGCGCGCGCGAGGCGAAGGTGGAGGCGATACCGGGCACGCCGCCCAACCTCAAAAAGGTGCCCGCGGGCTGCCGCTTTGCGGAGCGCTGCAAATATGTGGAGGACGACTGCCGCTATCACGCGCAGCCGCTTCGCGCCATAGAGGGCGGCCGCGCCTACCGCTGCCATCTTAGCGCGGAAAAACTCAGGGAGGTGCACGGGCATGAGTGAAGCGAAAAAGGAATCCTGCCTTTCCGGCGCCGGCGTCACCAAGGTATACGGCTTTGGCGGCAAGCGCACCGTGGCGGTCGATCATGTGGATTTCTGCTTCTCCCGCGGGGAGCTTGTGTCCATCGTGGGGGAGTCCGGCTCGGGCAAGACCACGCTCGCAAAAATGCTCCTGGGGCTTACCTCCGTCACGGAGGGGGACATTTATTTCGACGGAAAGAAGAGGGACATTTCCACCCAGAAAAAACGCCGGGAATACTGGCGCAGCATACAGGCCATCTTTCAGGACCCCTTCTCGAGCTACAACGTGTTCAATAAGATCGATACCGTCCTGCTCGACTGCATTAACATGCGCGGAGGAAGGCGGTTGCCCCGGGAAAAGAAGCTTGAAATGATGGAGGAGGCCTGCGGCTTCGTGAACCTCAAGTTCGCGGAGCTGACGAACAAATACCCGTTCGAGCTTTCCGGCGGGCAGATGCAGCGGCTCATGATCGCGCGCATCTTCCTGTTGAAGCCGGACATTCTGCTTGCGGATGAACCCACCAGCATGATAGACGCCTGCTCGCGCGCAACCATACTCGATATGCTCTTAAACCTTCGCAACGAAACGAAGATGACGGTCATCTTCATCACGCACGACATCGGCCTTGCGTATTACATCTCGGATAAGGTATATATAATGGAACGCGGCAGGTTTGTGGAAAGCGGCACGGCGGACGAGGTGATATTGAACCCAAAGGCGGAGTATACCCGCCGCCTCATCAGCGACGTTCCCAAAATACATGAGGAATGGGACCTATCAACGGTCGGTTAAGGAGGGCGATATGGACATCAAGGCAATCGTTTCCCAAATGACGCTGGAGGAAAAGGCGTCCCTGCTTTCCGGGCTCGACTTCTGGCACACAAAGCCGGTCGAACGGCTTGGCGTAGAAAGCGTGATGATGAGCGACGGGCCGCACGGCCTTCGCAAGCAGAGCGACGCCGCCAAGGTGGACGACGTAAACGCGTCCATCGAGGCCGTGTGCTTCCCCGCGGGCAGCGCCAGCGCGGCGAGCTTCGACACGGCGCTCCATGCGACCATCGGCGAGGCCATAGGCGATTCCTGCCGGCACGAGCGGCTCGCGGTGGTGCTGGGACCCGCCGTCAACATCAAGCGCTCCCCCCTGTGCGGGCGCAATTTCGAGTACTATAGCGAGGATCCGCTGCTTGCGGGCGAATCCGCGGCGGCGTATATTTTGGGTGTGCAGAGCAAGAACGTGGGGACGAGCGTCAAGCACTTCGCCCTCAACAATCAGGAGCACAGGCGCATGTCCGCAAGCTCCGAGGCGGACGAGCGCACGATGCGGGAAATTTACCTTGCGCCGTTTGAAACCGCCGTCAAAAAGGCCATGCCGTGGACGGTGATGTGCTCGTACAACCGCGTCAACGGCGTGTACGCCTCCGAAAATCCGTTGCTGCTCACCGAGATACTCAGAAACGAATGGGGCTTCGACGGGTATGTGGTGAGCGACTGGGGCGCGGTGAGCGAGCGCGTCGCGGGCGTGGCGGCGGGGCTGGATCTCGAGATGCCCGCCTCCGCGGGCGTGAACGACCGGCTTGTTGTCGAGGCCGTGCAATCCGGCAAGCTCGACGAGGCGGCGGTCGACCGCGCGGTGGAGCGCATACTGGAAGTGAACGGGCGCTATCTCGCGCACGCCAAACCCGATACCCTGTGGGATTTGGAGGCGCAGCACGCGCTTGCCCGCAAACTCGCGGCTGAATGCATGGTGCTTTTAAAGAACGAGGGCGGCATACTGCCGCTTCAGGAGGGCGCGAAGGTCGCCGCCATCGGCGCGTTCGCAAAGGAGCCGCGCTTCCAGGGCGGCGGCAGCTCGCACATCAACTGCTTTAAAACCGAAAGCTTCCTCGACGCGACGGCGGATATGCCAAACGTAGTCTATGCGAAGGGCTATCATATCGACACGGAGGACGTGGACGCCGCGCTCGTTGAAGAGGCGGTTTCGGCCGCGCGCGCCGCGGAATTTGCCGTGGTGTTCGCCGGGCTGCCGGACAGCTTTGAGTCCGAAGGGTATGACCGCGCGCACATGCGCATGCCCGCGAACCAGAACGCTTTGATCGAGGCCGTGGCAGAGGCAAACCCCAACACGATCGTCGTGCTGCATAACGGCTCTCCCGTGGAAATGTCGTGGCTTAACAGGGTCAGGGGCGTTATAGAGGCGTACCTCGGCGGGCAGGCGGTGGGCGGCGCGGCGGCGGATGTGCTCTACGGCCGCGCGGAGCCCTGCGGCAGGCTGCCCGAAACGTTTCCGATTAAGCTGGAAGATAACCCTTCCTATCTATATTTCCCGGGAAATAGACTGAAGAGCGAATACCGCGAGGGCATCTTCGTCGGCTACCGCTATTACGACAAAAAGAAGATGGAAGTGCTTTTCCCCTTCGGCTTCGGCCTTTCCTACACAAGCTTCGCCTACTCGAACCTGTGCCTCGGCGCGCGGGAGCTTGACGAACCGGAGACGCTTGAAGTCTCCGTGGACGTCACAAACACGGGCGCGCGCGCGGGCAAGGAAACCGTGCAGCTCTATGTGAAGAACCCGCAGGGGGAGAGTAACCGCCCCGTGCGCGAGCTTCGCGCGTTTGCTAAAGTATTTTTGATGCCGGGAGAGACCAAGACCGTCCGCTTCACGCTCACCTCCCGCGCCTTCTCCTACTGGAACGAGGAGATACACGACTGGCTCGTGGAGGACGGGGAGTACGGCATAGAGATTGCGCGCAGCAGCAGGGACATCGTGCTCGCCCGGCCCGTCACGGTGCGCGCGGCGAGGAAGGTGCGCGAAAAATATACGCTCGACAGCATTTTTATGGACATCATGGCAGACCCGCGCGCGAAGCAAGCGATGGAGCCTTATCTGCGCCTTTTCCTCGACCAGTTCAGCGCCGAGGAGGGCGGGGAGGGCGACGTCGGACGCAGCGCCATTTCCGAGGAAATGAGCCTTGCCATGATGCGCTACATGCCGCTTCGCGCGAGCCTGAGCTTCAGCGCGGGGAAGGTGACGCGCGCGCAGCTGCTTGCGCTCGTCGACGCGCTCAACGCGGAATAAGCGGAATAAAAAGAGAGACCTCTATGAGATACGGCTTCTTTGACGACGAAAAACGGGAATATGTGATCACGACCCCGCATACTCCCGCGCCCTGGCTCAACTATCTGGGGTGCGAGGATTTCTTTGGGTTGATCACCAACAACGGCGGCGGCTATTGCTTCTATCGGGACGCGCGGCTGCAGCGGCTCGTGCGCTACCGCTACAACGGCGTGCCGGGGGATATGGGGGGCAGGTTCCTCTATGTGAAGGAAGAAAGGAAGCCCGCGTGGAGCCCCGCCTTTTGCCCGTGCAATACTGCCCTTGATGCCTACCGCTGCCGCCACGGGCTGGGGTATACCGTATTTGAAAGTCAAAGGGAAGACCTGTTCGTGGAACAAACTTTGCTCGTCCCCCTGGGCGAGAATATGGAGCTCCACCGCGTGCGGCTCGTCAACAGGGGCGCGGAACAAAAGCGCGTCAAGCTCTATGCCGCCGTGGAATGGTGCCTGTGGAACGCTTTGGATGACATGACCAATTTCCAAAGGAACCTCAACATCGGCGAGGTGGAGGTGGAAGGGGACTGCGTTTACCACACGACGGAATACCGCGAGCGGCGCGACCATTACGCCTACTTCGGCGCGAACGAGGCGTTTTCCGGCTTCGACACGGACAGGGATACCTTTCTCGGCCGCTTTGGGGATTGGAAAACCCCCAAAGCCGTCGTGGAGGAAACGAGCTTTTTATCCGTGGCGCACGGGCGCGCGCCCATTGCCGCGCTGCGCTACGACATAACCCTTGCCCCCGGCGCGGAAAAGACGCTGGTTTTCCGCCTGGGCTATGGGAAGAACCCTGCCGGGGATAAATTCATACGCCCCGGCGTGATCAGAAAGGACGACGCGCGGCGCACCGCAAAAGCCTACGCGGCCTCGGCCGACGTGGATGTCGCGCTTGCAGCATTGCGCGCCTACTGGGATGATCTGCTCGGCGCGTACCACGCAAAAACCGGGGATGAAAAGCTCGACCGCATGGTCAATATATGGAACCAGTATCAGTGCATGGCCACGTTCAACCTGAGCCGCAGCGCGAGCTTATATGAAAGCGGCATCGGCCGCGGCATGGGCTTTCGGGACGGCTGCCAGGACTTGCTGGGCTTTGTCCACCTCGTACCGGGGCGCGCGCGGCAGAGGATACTCGATCTTGCCGCCATCCAGTTTGAGGACGGCAGCACCTATCACCAGTACCAACCCCTCACCAAGCGCGGCAACACGGAGGTGGGCGGCGGCTTCAACGACGACCCGCTCTGGCTCGTGGCCTGCACTGCGGCCTACATCAGGGAAACCGGGGATTTCACGATACTCGATGCACCCGTGCCCTTTGACAATCAGGCGGGCAGCGAAGCGCCGCTGATGGAGCATCTAAGGCGCAGCGTGCGCTATACCATGGCGCGCAAGGGGCCGCACGGCCTGCCCCTCATCGGCCGTGCGGACTGGAACGACTGCCTCAACCTCAACTGCTTTTCCGACACGCCGGGGGAGAGCTTCCAGACCACCGCCCATTTTGAGAGCGGCGTGGCGGAAAGCGTGTTCATCGCCGTTATGTTCATAAAATACGCGCGGGAGTACGCGGAACTCTGCGAAAGGCGCGGCCTTGCCGGCGAGGCGAGGGAAATCCTGCTTGCCGCGGACGAAATGGAGCGCGCGACGGAAGAACACGGCTGGGACGGGGCATGGTACCTGCGCGCGTACGACGCGTTCGGCAGCAAGGTGGGTTCCTCCGCATGTGAGGAAGGGCAGATATACATCGAGCCGCAGGGTTTTGCGGTGATGGCCGGCATCGGCATAAAAAACGGCAGGGCCGAAGCCGCACTTTCAAGCGTGCGCAAAAAGCTGCTGGGCAAATACGGTCTGGAGCTTCTCTCTCCCTGCTATACGCGCTATCACAGGGAGCTGGGGGAAATCACCAGCTACCCGCCCGGCTATAAGGAAAACGGCAGCGTGTTCTGCCACAACAACCCTTGGGCGGGTATTGGGGAGACCATACTCGGCCATGCGGACGAGGCCTTTGACATTTACCGCCACATCTGCCCCGCCCATTGGGAGGACGAGGGGGAGATACGCCGCGCGGAACCCTATGTGTACGCGCAGACCGTCGCCGGGCGCGAGGCGGCCACCGAGGGTGAGGCGAAAAACAGCTGGCTCACCGGCACCGCGGCGTGGAGCTTCGTGTTCGCCGCGCAGCATATCTTGGGCGTTGCGCCGGAATACGGCGGGCTTAGGGTAAAACCCTGCCTGCCCGCGCACATCGGCGAGGTCACGCTCAAACGGCGCTTTCGGGGCGCGGATTATCTCATTCATATCAAAAGAACGGGCGCGTATTCGCTCGCGCTCAACGGGGTTTCCCTTGCCGGCGACACGGTTCCCATAGAGGATGGCCGCCGGGAATATCGGGTGGAGGTGACGGTATGAGCGCGTTTCCAAAGGATTTTTTGTGGGGCGCGGCGTGCGCCGCTTATCAGTGCGAGGGCGCGTGGGACGCGGACGGCAAGGGCAGGAGCATCTGGGACGATTTTTGCCACGCGCCTGGCAATGTGAAAAACGGGGACACGGGGGATGTCGCATGCGACAGCTACCACCGTTTTGGGGAGGATGTCGCCCTGCTTCGGGAGTACGGCATCAAAGCCTACCGCTTTTCGCTGAACTGGCCGCGCATATTGCCAAACGGCACGGGAGAGGTGAACGAGGCGGGGTTTGCCTATTACGAAAAGCTTGTGGACGGCCTGCTTGCCGCGGGCATTGAGCCTTGGGTGACGCTCTATCACTGGGAGCTGCCCAGCGCCCTTTGCGAAAATGAAAAAACGGGCTGGCTCTCGCGGGACACGGCGGAGGCCCTCGCGGAGTTTTCCGCACTCTTCGCGCGCCGCATGAAGGGCCGTGTCAGGCATTACATGACAATCAACGAGCCGCAGTGCGTGGCGGGGCTTGGCTACGGCAACGGGGAGCACGCCCCGGGCCTGCGGCTGCCCCGCGAATACCAGCTTGCCGCGCTCTACAACACCATACTGGCGCATAGCCTCGCCGCCAAGGAAATAAGAAAAATCGACCCTGCGGCGCAAATCGGCACCGTCACCTGCGGGGATTTGCATTATCCCGCGCATCCCACCG
Source organism: Bacillota bacterium (assembly GCA_023393045.1). Taxonomy (GTDB): domain Bacteria; phylum Bacillota; class Clostridia; order Christensenellales; family CAG-138; genus Phil1. The sequence continues at coordinate 17,197 of JAEWMV010000033.1, forward strand.
AAAAGTGCATAGAAGCCGCCCGCCGCGCGGATGCGGTCCTACCCGATCGCGAATGGGGCTGGGTGTTCAACCACCTGTGCTACCTCGACCCGATTTTCTTCGGCACATGGGGAAAAAGCGCGCCGGAATTCATGCAAAGCTTTGAGGCGAATTTGCCCGCGGGCGAGATGGCCGCGCTCGCTAAACCGGATTTCCTCGGCGTCAACGTCTATCATGGCATCCCGGTGGACGAGGCGGGCACGCCCGTTAAAAAAGCGCCGGGTTTCCCCATGACGGCAAACAAATGGCTCTTTACACCCGAGGCGATGCGCTACGGCATTTCGCACCTGTACGAGCGGTACAAAACGCCCGTGTACATCGCCGAAAACGGCCAAAGCTGCAACGACCGCGTCTATCTGGATGGAAAGGTGCATGATGCGGACAGGATAGACTATATCCGCCGCTATCTTATCGAGCTGCAAAAGGGCATCGCCGATGGCGCGGACGTGCGCGGCTATTTTCACTGGAGCCTGCTCGACAATTTCGAGTGGGCAGCCGGGTATGACGAGCGCTTCGGCCTCGTCTACGTCGATTTTAATACGATGGAGCGCATCCCAAAGGATTCCATGCGTTTTTTTGCCGAGGTCGTTTCCCAAAACGGCGCGAACCTGTAAGGCGGCGCGGCGTCCCGGGCATATTTTTCTCCCGCAAATGCCAAACTAGGCAAAAACGCGGGAGATTTTTTGATGAAACGCTTCACTCTGCCAAGGGATATCTTCTACGGGCGCGGCAGCCTCAAGGCGCTCAAAACCTTAGAGGGGGCCAAGGCCGTCATCGTCACAGGCGGCAGCTCCATGAGGGAGGCGGGGTTTCTGGGCATGGCGGAGAGCCTGCTTCGGGACGCGGGCATGCATGTGATGATCATCGACAATGTGGAGCCCGACCCTTCCGTGGAAACGGTTATGCGCGGCGCGGAGGAGATGCGCCGCTTCCGGCCGGACTGGATTGTAGCGCTCGGCGGCGGTTCCGCGCTCGACGCGGCCAAGGCCATGTGGGCGCTCTACGAGCATCCGGAGGCCACCTTTGAGCAATTGCTCGTGCCCTTTAATTTCCCCAAACTGCGCGAGCGGGCGCGCTTTGCGGCCATCCCTTCCACGAGCGGCACCGCCTCGGAGGTGACGGCGTTTTCCGTGATTACAGACTACAACACGGGCGTCAAATATCCCCTTGCGGATTATGAAATCACGCCGGACGTCGCCATCGTGGACCCGGACGTCGCCGCCACCATGCCCTCCACCCTTGCGGCCTACACGGGCATGGACGCGCTCACTCACGCCGTGGAGGCGTATGTGTCTCTGCTCGCCTCCGCTTTTACCAACCCACTCGCGCTCAAGGCCATTTACATGGTGTTTGCCTATCTCCCGGATTCCGTAAAGGGGGAGGAGAGCGCGCGGGAAAAGATGCATTACGCCTCCACCATCGCGGGCATGGCGTTTTCCAACGCCCTTCTGGGCATCTGCCACTCCATGGCGCACAAAACGGGCGCGGCTTTCGCCACGGGGCACATCCCCCACGGCTGCGCCAACGCCATTTATCTGCCGGTGGTAATCCGCTTCAACGCCAAGAACCCGCAGGCGAAGCGGCGCTACGCGGAGATTGCGCGCGGCCTCGGCCTCTCCGGCGGCGCGAAGGAGGACGAGGACGACCTTGTGGCCGCGCTGTGCGATAAGATAAGCGCCCTGCGCGCCGCACTCGAGATTCCGGGGAGCCTGCGCGAATTCGGCATAGAGGAGGAGGAATTCAACCTCAAGATCAAGGACATCGCCGCCCTCGCCGTCAAGGACGCATGCACCTCATCCAACCCGCAGCCCGTCACGCCGGAGGAGATGGAAAGCCTGCTGCGCGAGGCGTACGAAGGGACATGACGCCAGCTCACCGTCAGGCGGCTTCCGGCTTTGCCGGGGGCCGTTTTTGTTGTAAACGGGCGCAAAACATGGTATGATTTGGGCGATGGAGCTTATGCCTTTCAACGAAATATCCCCCGCCGCCGTGCAGGGCGTCCGGTATATCCTTTTTGATATAGACGACACCGTCACCACCTGCGGCAAGCTCACGGACGAGGCGTATGCGGCCATGTGGGCGCTTTGCCGCGCGGGCTTCGCGCTCATCCCCGTGACGGGGCGGCCCGCGGGCTGGTGCGACATGATTCTGCGCCAGTGGCCGGTGGAGGCCGTTATCTGCGAAAACGGCGCGTTCGCGCTCTATCATGATGATGCAGGCGCGTTTATAACGCTCACCCATCCCAACGCGGCGCTAAATCCAAAGCCCGCGCTGGAAAAGCTCGTCCAAGCCGTGCTCTCCCGCGTCCCCGGCGCAAGGCTCGCGCGGGACCAGTTCTGCCGCATGTACGACGCGGCGTTTGATTTTGCGGAGGACGCGCCGCGCCTTGACGAGGAGACGGTCGAGGCTATCATGCGGGTCTGCCGCGAGGCGGGCGCATGCGTGAAGCTCTCGAGCATCCACGTCAACGCGTGGTTCGGCGCGTACGATAAGCTGTCTATGGCAAAGCTATATTTTGAAAAAACCGCGCTTACGCACGATATAAAAAAGCAAGCGCTCTTCTTTGGGGATTCCCCGAACGACGAGCCAATGTTCGCCTTCTTCCCGCTTTCCTGCGGGGTGGAGAACGTGCTGGACTTCGCTTCGCGCATGGAATATTTGCCCGCGTATCTCATAAAAGGCAGGGGCGGCGCGGGATTTGCCGCCGCCGCAAAAACGCTCATCGAATTAAAAGGAGGCCGCCGTGATTAAAGCATACGATTTCGGCACAAGCGCGCAAGGTGCGCGCGCAACGCGCTTTCGCCTGACGAATGCGTGCGGCGCTTATGCGGACATTCTCGACTTCGGCTGCACGGTGCAGGCGCTTTTTGTGCCGGAAAAGTCGGGCGCGCTCCGGGATGTGGTCACGGGCTTCCCCACTCTCGCGGGGTATGAAAACAGCGCGTCGTACATGGGCGCAATCTGCGGCAGGGTCGCCAACCGCATCGCCGGGGCGCGCTTCACGCTCGCGGGCCGTGAGCATGCCCTCATCGACAACAACAACGGCAACTGCCTGCACGGCGGCGGGCGCGCGTTCAGCTTTGGCGTGTGGGACGCGGAGACGGACGGGGATTCGCTTCGCCTTTCGCGCACCTCCCCCGACGGGGAGTATGGCTTTCCCGGCACGCTCAAAGCCCAAATCACCTACCGCTTTACGGACGACTGCGCGCTGGAGATGACCTATCGTGCGACGACCGACGCGCCCACGCTCTACAACCCCACCAACCATTGCTACTTCATGCTTGACGACGAGGCGGACGTAAACGGCATACGCCTTTGGGTCGACGCGAAAGAATATCTGGAAACGGACGCGGATCTCATCCCCACGGGCAAAATCATCCCCGTACAGGGCACGCCGCTCGATTTCACGCAGGAAAAGCCCGTCGGACGCGATATAGGCCAAACGCTCATGGGGTACGACCATTGCTTCCTGCTCGAGGGGGAGGGACTTCGCACGGTCGCCCGCGCGCAAAGCCCGGTTACGGGCGTAACGCTCGAGGTTGTGACGGACCGCCCCGCCATCCAGCTCTATACCGGCAACTTCCTCAATGAAACGGGCGGCAAGGGCGGCAGGGTGTATCCCGCGCGCAGCGCCTTCTGCCTTGAAACGCAGACCTGTCCGGACGCGGTGCATCAAGCGCATTTCCCCTCCGCCGCGCTCGACCCGGGGCGGGAGTTTGCCAGCTTTACTGCATATGTGTTAAAATAAAACAGAGTTCGACAGTATTGCTAGACATGTAACTTTTGGGTAGAATAGGATAAGGATGCTTCCGGCCCCGGCCGGAGAGGGAGGGCAAGACTTTGCCGAGCATGATCGAACGTATCGCCCAGGCGGAAAGTGAAGCGGCGCAGCTCAAAAAGGACGCCGCCGCCAAGGCGCGGGAGCTTGTGAACCAGGCGGCCGCCAAGGCCGGGGAGGATGTCGCCCGGGTGCGCGAAAATGCCCGTGCGGCCATAGACGATGCGCGGGCCGAGGCCGAGCGCGAGGGAGAGGCGCTCTCTTGCGGCATCATCAAAAAGAGCGCCGCCGAAGCGGACAAGGCTTGCGACGCGGCGCGCGCCAACATGGACAAAGCGGTCGCACTCATTCTGGAAAGGGTCGCAGGCGCATGATCGTACCGATGAAGCGGCTGACCCTCGTCGCGCTCAGGGAGGACGAGGAAAACATACTCGAGGCCCTGCAAAAGCTTTCCGCCGTGCAGATCATCTCCACGGGGGAGGCGCGCGGTTCCGGGCGGCTTGAGGCGCTGCGCCGGGAGGTGGAGCGCATAGGCGGCGCGCGGCGCGCCATGAAGCCCTATTATAAGAAAAAGCTGCTCGCTCCCGCGCCGTTGTGCGACGCGGAGGAACTCCTGGAGGGTCGCAGGAAAAGCGCGCGGCTGGTTGAGCGGATAGAGTCGCTCGAGGCGGCGCTCGCCGCCAAGCGCGCCGAGGCCCAGCGGCACGATGCCACGGCGGATTCGCTCGCGCCCTTCGAGGCGCTTCACATCCCGATAGAACAAATTAAACCCACAAAGAATATACGCTATATCGCGGGCGTTGCCGACGTGAAGGCCCTCGCGCAGGTGCGTGCGCTTCCGGCGATACTCGACGCCGACATCGCCATAGAGGAATATCCTTGCGCCGGCGCTCTCACGGGCGTGCTCATCGGCTGCTTTGCGCTCGATCGCGACGCGATACTGCGCGCCCTCAAGGAAACCGCGTTTGCGGAATTCTCCTTCCCGGCGCTCACGGGTACGCCCGCCCAAGTCATGGAGGCCGAGCGGCAGGCGGCGCGCGCGCTCGAGGAGGAGTGCGAGGCGATACAGGGGCAGCTTCGCGCGCTCTGCGACGAAAGGGAGGAACTCGACAAGGCGCAGGACGCCGCCGCCATTGAGCGGGACCGCGAGGAAAACCGCCTCGCCCTGAGCGAAACGGATTACGCCTTCGTGATGGACGCGTGGGCGCGCGCGGACAAGCTGGGCGAGATCGAAGCCGCCGTGCGCGGGACAACGGACGCGTTCCATCTTGAATGGCGCGACCCGCTGGAGGATGAAACGCCTCCCACTCTGATGAAGAACGGCAAATTCGTCGAGCCGTATGAATCCATCGTCGAGCTTTACACGCGCCCTGCGTACCGCGGCATAGACGCCACGCCCACGCTCGCGCCGTTTTATTTCCTCTTTTTCGGCATGATGCTTTCGGACACGGGGTACGGCCTCATCCTCTTTGTCGGCGGGCTACTGCTGATCCGGTTCATCCGGCCGAAGAAAAGCATGGAAAACCTGATACGCGTCATCGCCTACGGCGGGCTTTCCGCCGCGATATGCGGGCCCTTTATCGGCACGCTCTTCGGCGTGGACTGGAACGTCATTTTCGGCACAACGGGCGTGTTCCCGCTGCTCTTCGACCCCATGGTGGACGTGGTGCCCATGATGGCGCTCTCCTGCGGGCTCGGCCTCGTCCACATGTTCACGGGCCTCATCGTAAAAATGCACATGTGCTTCAGGGACGGAGACTGGCAGTCCGCCATCTTCGACCAGCTCTCCTGGATACTGCTCATCGTGGGCATACTTGTCTTCGCGCTGCTGCCCGCGGCTAAGATCGCGGCGTTTGTGCTCATCGGCTTCGGCGGCGGCATGCTGCTGCTCTTCTCCGGCAGGGCGAAAAAGAATCCGGTGGCGCGCATCGGCAAAGGGCTCAGCGCGCTCTACGGCATCACGGGGTATCTTTCCGACCTGCTCTCCTATGTGCGCATTTTCGCGCTGGGCCTCGTCACGGGCGCGATGGGCATGGTCTTCAACCTCATCGGCAAGCTCATCTTCGACGCGTTCGCAGGCCTCGGCGTGCCGGGCATAGTGCTGGGCGTGATTTTCGCGGGGGCGATACTCGTTGTGCTGCATGTGTTCAGCCTGTTTATCAACACGCTGGGCTCGTTTGCGCACACGGCAAGGCTGCAGTTCGTGGAGTTTTTCGGCAAGTTCTACGAGTCCAACGGACTCGCCTTCAAGCCTTTGGGCGAGCATACCAAGAACGTGCAGCTGCGCCGCGAAAAAACCGTTTGACCCCGGCGCGCGCCGGTACGGATAAAAGAAATCATTCCATATACAGGAGGAAGTCAAACCTATGAACACCCTTGGTCTTGCAATCAGCCTCGAGCTTTCGGGGAACGAGATGGGCATTCTTTTCACGGCGCTGGGCGCGGCGTTTGCCGCCATACTCGCGGGCATCGGCTCGGCGCTGGGCGTGGGCATGGCGGGCCAGGCGGCGGCCGGCGTGGTGACGGACCAGCCGGAGCGTTTTGGCAACGTTCTGGTGCTCCAGCTTCTGCCGGGCACGCAGGGCATTTACGGCTTTGCCGTGGCGATCATGATCATCATCTTCTCGGGGCTCCTCTCCGGCTCGACCGAAGCGCTGACCTACCAGAGGGGTCTCGGGTATTTCATCGCGTCCATGCCAATCGCGATAGGCGGGCTCGTGAGCGCCATTCACCAGGGCAAGGTCGCCGTTTCCGGCATACAGATGCTCGCCAAGCGCGCGGACGGTTTTGGCAACGGCATGATGTTCGCCCTGATGGTCGAAACCTACGCGCTGCTCGCGCTCATCATCAGCGTGTTCCTCGTGCTCTTCGTCTGATCGGCGGGGAGGCGCTTTCATGACGGACGCGAACAACAATACCGACAGGCTCATCCAAAGGATAACGGCCGCCGCCGCAAGCGAGGCGGACGCAATTCTAAAGCGCGCCCGCGAGGAATGTGAAAAGACGGCCCTTATCGCGGAGGATGAAATTTTCTCCATCGAGAAGGGCGCGGCCGCGCGCATGGAGCGCGACAGGCAGGAGATACTCGAGCGCAGCGCCACCTCCGCCGCGCTCGACGCGCGCAAATACGCCCTTAAGGCGAAGCGGCGGCTGCTCGACGAGGCGTTCGTGCAGGCGCAGGACGCGCTCGCCGCGCTTGCGGGCGAAAAACGGGAAGCGCTTTTGGGCAAGCTGCTGCTCGGGCAGGCCGAGGGCGGGGAGGCCGTGCTCATGGCCGCGGCGGATGCCGAGAGGCTGCGAGGGCTTATCCCCGCGCTCAACGAAAAGCTCCGCGCCGCGGGCAAGGCCGCACTCACGCCGGGCGAGGTTGCCGCGGATATTGCGGGCGGCTTCGTGCTGCGCGCCCCGGGTTATGAAAAGAACTGCTCCTTCGAGGCGCTCATCCGCGACGCGCGCGCGCAATGCGAGGGCGAGGTCGCCGCGGCGCTGTTCGATTAAGGGGGATACGATGCCACAGAAAAGCGCCCTTTTCGGCGTTTCGAGAATAAGGAGCGCGGAGCGCGCGCTCATCTCGCGCGAGCGCATGGCAAGGCTTGCCGAATTGAGCGCGGCCGACGCGCTGCGCTCGCTCGTCGAGAGCGGATACGGAACCTTGCCGGAGGCGACGCCGGAGGATTCCGAGGCGCTCATCGCCTCGGAGCTTGCGCATGCCTCGGAGCTTGTGCGCGAGGTCACCACCGATGAGGAGCAGACGAACCTGTTTTTCATGGAGGCGGATATCCACAACCTCAAGCTGCTCCTGAAGCTTCGCCTCACGGGAAGCGCGCAGGAGCCCGCGCTCGCCGCGGGCGGCGTGTACGACGCGCGGCTTTTGGCGCGCTGCGTGGAGGAGGCGGACTACTCCCCTCTGCCGGAAACGATAAAGGCCGCGCTGGATGAAATTGAAAGGAACGTCGCCTGCGGCGCAATCGACCCCGCGGCGCTCAGCGCCGTACTCGACGACGCGTATATCCGCTTTGCCTATGAGAAGGGCGACGCTTTTGTAAAACGCTACTTCCGCGTTTTTGCGGATTTTACCAATGTGGCGACGCTGCTTCGCGTGCGCGCGATGAAGGGCGCAAGGGAGCGCTTCCTCTCGCTGCTGCTCGCGCCGGGCGACGTTTCACACGACGCGCTCGCCGCCGCCTTCGAGCTTGCGGACGACGCTTTGATCAGGGCCCTGTGCGACGCGCCCGGACGGGACGCGCTCGCGCGCAGCATGGAGATTGCGCTCAAAACCGGCAGGATCTCCGCTCTTGAGCGCGAGCGGGACGACGCCCTCATGCGCCTTGCGACGGCGCATAAGCCGGAGACGGACACCATCGGCCCCATATACGGCTATCTCCTCGCCAAGAAGCAGGAGGCACGGGATTTGCGGCTCATACTCACCGCAAAGCGCAACGGCTTGTCCCGCGAAGTCATAGACGAAAGGATGCGGCTGCTCTATGGCGAATAACCAAAGGGAAAAACCGGAAGGCGCGCAGCTCGCCGTCATCGGCGACAGGGACAGCGTGCTTCTGTTTAAAACCGCCGGGCTTGCGGTTCATTGTGAAACGGACCCCGAAAAGGCGGCGTTTCTCATACACAGGCTCGCCCGCGAGGGCGCGAGGGTGATTTTTATCACGGAGCCGCTCTTTGAAAAGTGCGGCGAGGCCGTGGCAAAATACAAGACGGAATCCTTCCCCGCGATCATCCCCATACCCGACCAGAAGGGCGGCACCGGGGCGGCGATGGCGCAGATCAAGGCCAACGTCGAGAAGGCGATCGGCGCGGACATCCTATTCAATAACGATTGAGGAGCGGCACATGGCAAGCAAAGGAACGATAGTCAAGGTTTCGGGACCGCTGATTGTTGCAAGCGGCATGGCGGACGTGCAGATGTACGACGTGGTGCGCGTGAGCGAAAAGGGCCTGATCGGCGAAGTGATAGAACTGCGCGGCGACAAGGCCTCCATACAGGTCTATGAGGAAACGGGCGGCATCGGCCCGGGCGAGCCGGTGGAGAGCACGGGCGCGCCGCTTTCCGTGGAACTGGGGCCGGGCCTCATCGAGTCCATTTACGACGGCATACAGCGCCCGCTCGACGTGATACGCGAAAAGGCGGGGAACAGGATAAACCGCGGCGTGACCGCGCGCGCGCTCGACCATAGCAGAAAATGGGCGTTCACGCCGGTCGCCAAGGTCGGGGACGAGGTCGCCCCGGGCGACATACTCGGCGTCGTGCGGGAAACGGAGGCCGTGGAGCACCGCGTCATGGTGCCCCCGGGCGTTTCCGGCAAGCTCGCATGGATTTTTGAGGGCGAGGCGACCATAGACGAAACCATCGCCAAAATCGAGACCGAATCCGGCGAAAGGCCGCTTTCCATGCTCCAGCGCTGGCCTGTGCGGCGCGGGCGGCCGTACCGCGAAAAGCTCGCCCCCACGGAGCCCATGATCACGGGCCAAAGGGTCATCGACGCGCTCTTCCCCGTCGCCAAGGGCGGCGTGGCGGCTGTGCCGGGGCCTTTTGGCAGCGGAAAGACCGTCGTGCAGCACCAGCTCGCCAAGTGGGCGGACGCGGACATCATCGTCTATGTCGGCTGCGGCGAGCGCGGCAATGAGATGACGGACGTTCTGATGGAGTTCCCGGAGCTCAAGGACCCCCGCACGGGGCTTTCGCTGATGAAGCGCACGGTGCTCATCGCCAACACCTCGGATATGCCCGTGGCGGCGCGCGAGGCGAGCATCTATACGGGCATCACCATCGCGGAGTATTTCCGCGATATGGGCTATAAGGTCGCCATCATGGCGGATTCCACTTCCCGCTGGGCGGAGGCGCTCAGGGAGATGAGCGGCCGCCTCGAGGAAATGCCGGGCGAGGAAGGTTATCCCGCGTATCTGGGCAGCCGCCTCGCGGAGTTCTACGAGCGCGCGGGCATGGTAAAAACGCTTTGTTCCGACGGGCAGCGCACGGGCGCGGTCACGGCCATCGGCGCGGTGTCCCCTCCGGGCGGGGATATTTCCGAGCCCGTTTCACAGGCCACGCTGCGCATCGTCAAGGTGTACTGGGGGCTTTCCTCCAAGCTCGCCTATGCGCGCCATTTCCCCGCGATAGACTGGCTGCAGAGCTATTCGCTCTACACCGACAGATTGGAGGAATGGTTTGACAAGAACGTCAGCGAGAAGTGGGCGGACATGGTCAGGGCGACTATGTCGCTTCTGCAGGAGGAGAGCGAGCTGGACGAAATCGTCCGCCTGGTGGGCATCGACGCGCTCTCCTTCCGGGACAGGCTCACGCTCGAGGCCGCGCGCTCCGTGCGCGAGGACTTCCTGCACCAGAACGCCTTCCATGAGGTGGATACCTACACCTCTCCCGAAAAGCAGTACATGCTGCTTTCGCTCCTGCTCGCGTGGTACGAAAAGAGCGCGGAGGCGCTCAAAAAGGACGCTTCCTTCGCGGCGCTCACCGCGCTGGGCGTGAGGGAGGTCATCGGCCGCTTCAAGTATGTGCCGGAGGATGAGTGCAAGGCGCGCTTTGAGGAGATCATGGCGCAGATAGAAAAAGAAACGCGCGGTCTAACCGAGGGAGGTGACACGGATGCGTAAGGAATACCGTACCATAAAGGAGGTCGTCGGCCCCCTGATGATGGTGGAGGGCGTAGAGGACGTCAAATACGACGAACTCGTGGAGATTGAGCAGGCCGACGGCGAAATCCGCCGCGGGCGCGTGCTTGAAATCAACGGGGACAGGGCGCTTTTGCAGCTTTTCGAAGGCTCGCAGGGGCTTCGCATCAGCTCCTCCAAGGCGCGCTTCCTCGGCCGCTCGATAGAGCTTGCCGTCGCACCCGATATGCTCGGCCGCGTGTTCGACGGCATGGGCCGCCCCAAGGACGACGGGGAGCCGCTGATTCCCCAAAAGCGGCTCGACATCAACGGCAGTCCCATCAACCCCACGGCGCGCGACTATCCCTCCGAGTTTATCCAGACGGGCATCTCCGCCATAGACGGATTGAATACGCTCGTGCGCGGGCAGAAGCTGCCCGTGTTCTCCGGCTCGGGCCTGCCGCACGCCCAGCTTGCCGCGCAGATCGCGCGCCAGGCGAAGGTGCTGGGCAAGGACGAGAGCTTTGCCGTGGTGTTCGCCGCGGTGGGCATCACCTTTGAGGAAGCGGATTTCTTCATCAAGGATTTCAGGAAGACGGGCGCGATAGAGCGCACCGTCACCTTTGTCAACCTCGCAAACGACCCCGCCATAGAGCGCATCGCCACCCCGCGCATGGCCATCACCGCCGCGGAGTATCTCGCCTACGACCTTGGGATGCACGTGCTCGTCATCATCACGGACATCACCAACTACGCGGAGGCGCTGCGCGAGGTTTCGGCCGCGCGCAAGGAGGTGCCCGGCCGCAGGGGCTACCCCGGCTACCTCTACACCGACCTTGCCACCATGTACGAGCGCGCGGGACGCATCAAGGGCAACGCGGGTTCCATCACGATGATCCCCATCCTCTCCATGCCCGAGGACGACATCACCCATCCCATACCGGATTTGACCGGGTACATCACCGAGGGGCAGATCATCCTCTCGCGCGAGCTGCACAGGCGCGGCCTCACGCCGCCCATAAACGTTTTGCCCTCGCTCTCCCGCTTGAAGGACAAGGGCATCGGCGCGGGCAAGACGCGCGAGGATCATGCGGACACCATGAACCAGCTTTTCGCCGCCTATTCGCGCGGGCGCGACGCAAAGGAGCTCGCGGTCATCCTGGGTGACGCGGCGCTCTCCGACACGGATAAGCTTTACGCCAAATTTGCGGACGAGTTTGAGCGCGACTACGTGTCGCAGGGCTACTATATTAACCGCCCCATCGAGGAAACGCTGGATATCGGCTGGAAGCTTTTGTCCATCTTGCCGCGCACGGAATTGAAGCGCATACGCGACGCATATATTGAGAAATATCTCCCTGCGGAAGAAATTTCTCAAGCAAATAACGAATAGCGAATAGCTATTGAGAAACGCCCGCTGCGGCGCGGACTTGTAGGGGCGGATGGCGTCCGGTTGCGGAACTGAGGTTTATATGGCGATGCTGAATGTAAAACCCACGCGCATGGAGC
>JAEWMV010000043.1 GCA_023393045.1 Bacillota bacterium
ACATAAAAAAGAAAACGGTCGGTATATTTTCCCGGCGCATTTGATTACAGAGAAACCAGACAGTTATGTTATCTTTGGTGGGCATATGAATGTTGGGGAAAACAGAAAATCAAAATTATACAGCGAAATCATTTCAACCTATTGGATGGAACGTATATACTGTAACATAGAACAAGTAGCATCTATGTCAGCATTCTAAGCATATTAAGTCAAACAGCTTGGCAGGAATAACCTCGCCAAGCTGTTTGTTTTCTTATGTCACAACCCCTTATCGGCCCCTTCTTAATAAAAATCGCACTTACGCCTTGCCTTCGAACATGCGGCTGTCCTTCAAGAGCACGTCGTGCGCGCCGCCCTCCTGTATGCTCGCGGAGGAAACGAGCGTGAGGCGCGCCTTTTCGCGAAGCTCCGGTATCGTGAGCGCGCCGCAGTTGCACATGGTGGAGCGCACTTTACTAAGCGTCGTTTCCACGTTCGTGCGCAGGCTCCCCGCGTAGGGCACGTAGGAATCCACGCCTTCTTCAAAGGAAAGCTTTGCGTCGCCGCCGCTGTCGTAACGCTGCCAGTTGCGCGCGCGGGCGCTGCCCTCGCCCCAGTATTCCTTCATATAGCTGCCGTTGATCATCACCTTGCTCGTGGGACTCTCGTCGCAGCGTGCAAAGTATCTGCCCAGCATGCAGAAGTCCGCGCCCATCGCAAGCGCCAGCGTGATGTGATAATCCATCACGATGCCGCCGTCCGCGCAGATAGGGACGTAAATGCCGGTTTCGGCCAAATATTCATCCCGCGCCTTTGCGACCTCCTGCACGGCGGTCGCCTGACCGCGGCCGATGCCCTTGGTTTCCCGCGTGATGCAGATAGAGCCGCCGCCGATGCCCACCTTCACAAAGTCCGCGCCCGCGTCCGCGAGGAAGCGGAAGCCTTCCCTGTCCACCACGTTGCCCGCGCCGACCTTGACCGCGTCCCCATAATTCTTTCGGATAAAGGAAAGCGTCCTCTCCTGCCACTCGGTAAAGCCCTCGGAGGAGTCGATGCACAGCACGTCCGCGCCCGCGTCCACAAGGGCGGGCACGCGCGTTTCATAATCGCGCGTGTTGATTCCCGCGCCCACGGTATAGCGCTTGTTCTTGTCCAAAAGTTCCAGCGGATTTTCCTTGTGCGTGTCATAATCCTTGCGAAAGACGAAGGCCGCCATGTTGCCCTCGCGCGTGATGATGGGCAGCGCGTTGAGCTTGTGCTCCCAGATGATATCGTTGGCTTCCTTGAGGGTGACGCCCTCGTAGGCGAAAACGAGCTTGTCCATGGGCGTCATGAACGTGCCGACCCTGGTTTCAGGATCCATGCGGCTGGGGCGGTAGTCGCGGCTGGTAACCATGCCAAGGAGCTTTCCGTTGGGCCCGCCGTCCGCGGTGACGGCCAGTGTGGAGTGCCCCGTTTTCTGCTTGATCTCCAGCACGTCGCGCATGGTATTTTCGGGCGTCACGTTGCTGTCGCTGCTGGCGAAGCCGGATTTATACTTCTTCACGCGGCGCACCATCGCCGCCTGATTCTCAATGGACTGGGATACGAAAATAAAGGAAATGCCGCCTTCCTTGGCGAGGGCGACGGCAAGCTTTTCGCCCGAAACGGACTGCATGACGGCCGACACGAGCGGTATGTTCATGGAAAGCGGGCTCTCCTCCCCGCGCCTGTATTTACATACGGGGGTTTTGAGCGAGGTGTTCTGCGGAAAACATGCGGCGGAGGAATACCCCGGCACGAGCAGGTATTCCGCAAAGGTGTGCGAGGGTTCGTCGAAATAATGGGCCATAGGGTTTCCTTTCGTCTCGATGCGTATGTTTACCCTATAATAATAGAAAGCGATTGCGCGCGCAATACGAAAGTGATAGCGCCGAGCCAAATCTTGGTATATCATTGACTTAACACATCTATATCCGGAGGATCGCGCACGATGAAGGACACGATGAAGAGGGCATTGGAACTCGTATCCCAGATGACGCTCGAGGAGAAGGCATCTCTTCTCTCAGGCGAGGATTTCTGGCGCCTCAAGGGCGTGGCGCGGCTGGGGCTCCCCATGATCACCGTGACGGACGGCCCGCACGGCCTTCGCAAGCAGCCCGACTCCTCCGACCATCTCGGCATCAACCCCAGCGTACCCGCGACGTGCTTTCCCACGGCGAGCGCGAGCGCCTGCTCCTTTGACCGGGAGCTCATGCGCGAAATCGGCGCGGCCATTGGCGAGGAGTGCTGCGAGGAGGATGTGGCCGTGGTGCTCGGCCCCGGGCTCAACATCAAGCGCAGCCCTCTGTGCGGGCGCAACTTCGAGTATATCAGCGAGGACCCCTACCTCACGGGCGAGCTTGCCGCCGCCTTCGTCAAGGGCGTGCAGAACTTGGACGTGGGCGTGTCCGTAAAGCATTTCGCGCTCAACAACCAGGAGACGCGGCGCATGACGTGCGAATCCGTGTGCGACGAGCGGGCCATGCGCGAGATTTACCTCGCAGGCTTCGAGCGCGTGGTGAAGCAGGCCGACCCGTGGACGGTGATGTGCGCCTACAACCTCGTGTGCGGCAAGTTCGCCTCGGATAGCTCGCTGCTCTTGACGGACATCCTGCGCGGCGAGTGGGGTTTTACCGGCACGGTAGTGACGGATTGGGGTGCGCTCAACGACAAATTGGAGGCCGTGCGCGCCGGGTGCGACCTCGAGATGCCGGTGGTCAGCCGCGCCAACGACAAACTGATCGTGAAGGCCGTAGAAGAGGGCAAGCTTGCCGAAGCGGAGGTCAACGCCTGCGCCGCGCGCGTGGTTGAGCTGATTTTGAAATCCCAGAGCCGCAAGAAGCTTACCGGCACGAAAGGGGCGCATCATGCGCTTGCCCGCCGCGCGGAGGCTGAAAGCGCGGTCTTGCTGAAAAATGAAGATAAGCTCCTGCCCGGCAATCCCGCACAGCGCGCGGCCGTCATCGGCGCGTTTGCCAAAATGCCGCGCTATCAGGGTGCGGGCAGCTCGAGAATCAACCCCACGCGCATGGACAACGCCTGCGGCGAGCTTGCGGCGCTGGGGCTCAATTTCGACTATGCGCCGGGCTATTCCCTCGCAAACGACGACATCGACGAGGCGCTCATTGGCGAGGCGTGCGAAACCGCAAAGGGCAAGGATATCGTCTATCTCTTCGCGGGCCTACCCGACCGGTATGAGTCCGAGGGGTTTGATCGGGAAAAGCTCGACATGCCGCCCTCACACATACGCCTCATCGAGCGCGTGAGCGAGGTGAACCCCAACCTCGCCGTGATACTCTCCGGCGGCTCGGTCATCGACATGGCGTGGGAGGGTCGCGCCAAGGCGATTCTCATGGGGTATCTTGGCGGGCAGGCGGGCGCGGGCGGCGTTGCGGACATATTGCTCGGGCGCGCGAACCCTTCCGGCAAGCTCGCGGAAAGCTGGTGCGAAAAGCTCTCCGACAATCCCTCTTATGCCTATTTCCCCGGCTATACCAAAACGGTGGAATATCGCGAGAGCATTTATGTGGGCTACCGCTATTACGACAAGGCGAAAAAGCGGGTGCGCTACCCGTTCGGGTACGGCCTTTCCTATACCACATTTGAATATTCCAACCTCCGCGTGGAGGGCGGCGGGGGCAATTCCTTCACCGTGCGCGTGGATGTGAAGAACACGGGCGGGGTCGCGGGCGCGGAGATCGTGCAGCTCTATGTTGCCCCGCCGGAGGGCGCGCTCTACAGGGCGGCGCAGGAGTTGAAGAGCTTTACCAAGCTCACCCTTGCGCCCGGCGAGGTGAAAACGGCGATCTTTGCCCTCACGGCGCGTGATTTTGCCTATTGGGATGTCAACGCCCACGACTGGCGCGTGGAGGCGGGCGCATACGAGTTGCGCACCGCAGCCTCGAGCCGGGACATCCGGTTGAGCGTTTGTGTCGATGTGGAAGCGGAGGATGCGCAAACGCCCGTGCCCGATTACCGGGAAGCCGCGCCGTGCTATTACGACCTGTCAAACGGCATCGCAAACGTGCCGGATTCCGCCTTCGAGGCGGTCTACGGCGACAAGCTGCCCGCGCGCGAAAGGACACCCGGCGCGCCGCACACGCGCAATTCCACCATCAACGAAATCCGGGATACGCGGTTTGGCCGCATGCTCGCGAATATCATCCTCAAGGAGGCGGGCAAAATGGCGGGCGACGCCGAGGATTTACGCCTCATGATGGAGGGCATGATGCGCGAGGCCCCGCTGCGCATGCTGCTCATGTACAACGCTGTACTTACTCCCAACAGGCTGGATGGAATCATCGACCTGCTCAACGGGCGCTTTTTCAAGGGCATGGGCAGGCTCATCAAAGGCTGATAGACGCGGGGACGCAGAAGCGCCGCGCCCTCACGGGCGTGGCGCGTTTTTAGTATAATGAATTCCCTTTATCTCGCGCCCTAGTACCGCAGGATTTCCTCTATCAGGCCGCATACTGCCTCCGCATGCGCACCCTCCCTAAGCAATTCCCTCCATAGCATGATATTGGGGTAAAAGGAGCATAGTATCACCCGCCTGTAATCCTCCGTAAGCGCGCGTTCCAAGTCATTGAGCGCGTAATGCTGCAGGATGACGTCAAGCAACGCGTCCTGATAGCGCAGGGCATTTTGAAAAACCTCCCGCGCGGTTTTGCCCTCAAAATCGCTTCTTTCCATGAAGTACATGGTTTCATTCAAAAAACAATTGATGTTCACTTCCGTGCCGCACAGGTTGAAGTCGATGAGGCCCACGAAGCGGCCGTTTTCGTCCGTGAGCAGGTTGGAGCTGTTGAGATCACCCTGAAACACGCAGCGTGGCAATTCGAGATAGCGCGCCTTTATCCGCTCCCGCGCGGCGCCGTTGAAGGCGGCAAGCGCCCGCGCCAGGTCGGCGCGCCCGTATGAAGAGAGCGTTTCAACCAACAAATTCAGGTTCTCCTGCTTTTCATCGACATCCGCGTCCAAGGGCGCAAGGTCGATGATCGACCACATGGAGCGCTGCTGCGTCAACTCCGCGCCCGTATACTTCGCCGCAAACGCGCCGAGATGCGCGACGACCGTTTTCTTAAAATCGAGCGGCGCGTAAATTTCATCCGTGCAGACGGGGTATTGGGCATACTCCTCGACATAGCAGAGGAAGCGGATGTTGTCCATGACATATTCGCGGGAATATTTCCCCGAGCGGCTCTTGATAAGCCTCGGCGCGTACAGCCCGGTTGCGCGATACCTTTCTATCAGCCCCGCGATCTCTTCTAGCCTCGCTTCGTGCATGTCCGGCGCGTTCGTCAGCTTCAAAACGTAACGCTCGTCAAGAAAGCAGGCGTAGCGCCTGTCCGCCTCGCCGCGCGAAGTGTCCTTAATTTCGCGCACGCCGTCGAATGCAATTGCATATGGGGCGCATATTTCCCGAATGGTTTCGATAGAAAACATTTTTGTTCCCGCCCTTTTTCATCAATGGTGTGAATTCAGCAATCGCTAAACCTAGCGCTCATGCGTGCCACAGAATATGCATTTCCTCAACCGTACAAGCGCTATACCTCGCGTCGATAAAGCCTTCCTCGGCTTTAATGTTTCTTTCTGTAAAGAATGTTGAGTAGACTTCAACAGA
Source organism: Bacillota bacterium (assembly GCA_023393045.1). GTDB lineage: Bacteria > Bacillota > Clostridia > Christensenellales > CAG-138 > Phil1. The sequence continues at coordinate 5,624 of JAEWMV010000043.1, forward strand.
TGCCTGCGGAGAATCAAATAAATGGTAGCAATCTATCGGTCTATAAAACTCGCGCTTGACCATTTGCCCATATTTATTCTTGTAAATATCATCCGCCTTTTTTGCTTCCTTTTCAGCGATTTGATACGCTTCGCCAAAAGATGAAGCCTTTACCAGAATAATGCTTTCCTCATAAATTTCATGGACAGCATGATAGAATTCATCCATTTTATCCTGCTCCGGTGTACCGGATATCGTGATTTTGTGTAACAGCTTCACGCCGAACCAATCCGTATCGCTTGTAGGATTAATCATAAAGGCCTCCTGTTTCTTGCCTGATATTCATTTGTGATTCTGTTGATCATTCGCCCTTTGGCATTACATCCTCTTGTGCGCTAACAGGCAATTATAACTTTCCCAAGCCTTTTAAGAACAGCAAGTTTATGATGATGCCGTTGCCTTTCCACCAGTTCTTGCTCACGGCCCACGCCTCGGGATAATCGCTCCAGCTCCACGGGATAGGCCACGAGCCGTCGTCAAGCTGCGTCCTTTTGATAAAGTCGCACTCATAATCCGCAATATCGTGGTTATCGGTATAAAATATGCTCCCGCGCGAATTGAAAAACTGCGAGGGCTTGCAGATGTACCCTGCTTCCCATGCGGCCCTGTCGCGGGTGATGCTGTGTTTGACCTGTTCCCGCAGCCGCTCCTTTAAGGCGGCAAGGTCGATGACATCGCTTGCGCCCGCTTCCTCGCAATACTGCCAAAGGCGGACATAACAGGCCGCCGTGTGCATATCGCCGAGCAACCCGCCCGCCATGCAGGCGGCAAAGGCTTCCCCGGCGATGCGGCAGCCGAGCCTGTACAGCTCGCTGTCCCTGTCCGCAAAGCGGATGATAAACCCCGCGAGGCAGGCGGTGGGATTGTAGTCGTCATGGCTGGTGCTGTCGCTCTCGGTGTGCCACCACGGGGCGTGGGGGTGGCTATTGTTGTTTAGTATAACGTTATACCAAAAATGTCCCGTAAAATCCCTTCCGCTTGCGAGGTAGCGCAAAATCCCCTGAACGACAGGATGCTTTGCGTCCGTAAAATCAATCTCCCGCAATATTTCGGTGGCCGTCCACGTTTGAATCGGCGCGGAATGCGGGTTCCACGCGTCCGCTTCCAGCGCGTGACCGAAGCCGCCGTCCTCGTTTTGATAGGCGGCAAGGGCAGCAAGCACGGCATCCTTGCTTCCGCCTTCAAAATGATAGCGAAAACGCGCAAAATCCAGCGGGCGCGCGTTGCGGTAGATGAATTTTCCGGCCCTTTCAAAGACCTTTTCCATGTCCGTCACCCCTCCCGTTTACCAGGTAATTCCAGCCTGCCTCCATCATACCAAAACAAAGCGGCGCGCCGCAAGACATATAGTGCGGCGCGCCTTAGTAAGTCAATTTACCATAAATTGGTTTATCTTACCGCCAGCGCAATGATCGCATCTGCCATCATCTTCGTATCTTCGACAAGATGCGCGACGGGCATGCACTCGTTGGCCATGTGGATGGAGGAAGGTTCGCCCGGGCGCTCTATGCCGAATGCCACCGCATTTTTGAGATGGCGCGCATAGGTTCCGCCGCCGATTGCAAGCGGTTCAAGCCGCTTTCCGCTTCGCGCGGCGTACACGTCCAGAAGGGAACGCACAAGCTCGCTCTCGGGCGGTATGTAGTAGCCCTCGCTCCAGCTCACCTTGATTTCCGTCAGCCCTGCGTCCTTGAAGCCCGCGGCGAGCTTTTCCTTGATTTCATCGCCGTTTGCGGAGATGGGCGCACGGATATCGAGCGTGAGCCGCTTGAGGCCCGTTTCGTCCCACACGACCACGCCGGGGTTGAGCGTGAGCCTGCCCGAAGCGTCCGAAATGTCGAGGCCGAACGTCTCGCCATGGCAGTCATAGCGGAGCGCGGCGGTCAGGCCGGATACGATCTTCGCATCCGCCTCATCGAGCGGCAGCTTGTCGAGCAGCGCGAGCAGCGCGAGGAAGGCGTTCTTGCCCTGCTCCGGCATGGAGG